>NZ_JBHJQI010000037.1:0-65669 GCF_042262805.1 Streptomyces sp. NPDC056361 | reverse complement strand
GGTCCGTGCGGACCGGGGCCCCTCCGGGCCGAGCCGACTACTCCTCGGGAGCCTCGTCCGAGGGCTCGTCCGTCTTCGTCACGGCCGCGTTCTCCGCCTCCAGGAGACGGGAGAGCTGGCGGCCGACGATCCGCTTGAACTTGCGCTGCTGCGGACGCGTGCGGTCGAGGACCGCCACCTCCAAGCGCTCCGCGGGGATCTCCCGCTCGGTGCCGTTGGTGTCCCGCGACAGCGCCTGGACGGCCAGCTTCAGGGCCTCGGCCAGGGACATGCCGTCCCGGTGCCGCTGGTCGAGGAAGGAGCTGATCTGCTCCGCGTTGCCGCCGACCGCGACCGAGCCGTGCTCGTCGACGATCGAGCCGTCGTGGGGCAGCCGGTAGATCTGGTCGCCCTCCGGCTCGGAGCCGACCTCGGCGACGACCAGCTCCACCTCGTACGGCTTCTCCCCCGCGCTGGAGAAGATCGTGCCCAGGGTCTGGGCGTAGACGTTGGCCAGGCCGCGCGCGGTGACGTCGTCCCGGTCGTAGGTGTAGCCCCGCAGGTCGGCGTAGCGCACACCGCCGATGCGGAGGTTCTCGTACTCGTTGTACTTGCCGGCGGCCGCGAAGCCGATCCGGTCGTAGATCTCGCTGAACTTGTGGAGGGCGCGCGACGGGTTCTCGCCGACGAAGACGATGCCGTCGGTGTACTGGAGGACGACGAGGCTGCGGCCCCGGGCGATGCCCTTGCGGGCGTACTCGGCCCGGTCGGCCATGGCCTGCTGGGGTGAGACATAGAACGGCGTGGACACCGGCTACCGTCCCTTTCTTCCGGTCTGAAGGGCTTCTACGGGCGACGAACGGTCAGAGCAGGGCGGCGCGCGGCCCGTCGGGCTGCTCGAGACGCCGCTCGGTGACCGACCGGGCCAGCTCGGAGGACTCGGCCTCGCTGAGCCGGCGGTAGCCCTCGTCGGTGATGACGGTGACGATCGGGAAGATCCTGCGCGCCATGTCCGGCCCGCCGGTCGCCGAGTCGTCGTCCGCCGCGTCGTACAGCGCCTGCACCACCAGCGTGGTGGCCTGCTGCTCGGTCAGGTCGGCGCGGTACAGCTTCTTCATCGACCCGCGCGCGAAGATCGAGCCGGAGCCCGTGGCGGCGAAGCCGTGCTCCTCGGAGCGGCCGCCGGTCACGTCGTAGGAGAAGATCCGGCCCTTCTCCTTGCTCTCGTCCCAGCCCGCGAAGAGCGGAACGACGGCGAGGCCCTGCATGGCCATGCCGAGGTTGCCGCGGATCATGGTGGAGAGACGGTTCGCCTTGCCCTCCAGGGAGAGCGTCGCGCCCTCGACCTTCTCGAAGTGCTCCAGCTCCAGCTGGAAGAGCTTGACCATCTCCACGGCCAGGCCCGCGGTGCCGGCGATGCCGACGGCGGAGTACTCGTCCGCCGGGAACACCTTCTCGATGTCCCGCTGCGCGATCATGTTGCCCATGGTGGCCCGCCGGTCACCGGCGAGGACGACCCCGCCGGGGAAGGTGGCCGCCACGATGGTCGTGCCGTGCGGGGCCTCGACGATGCCCTCCGGGAGCTTCCGGTTGCCCGGGAGCATCTCCGGCGAGTGGTCGGCCAGGAAGTCCATGAACGAGGACGAGCCCGGCGTCAGGAAGGCCGCCGGCAGACGCCCGGTGCTACGAGGGTTGGCTTCCACGCGATTCCTTCCGGGTGGGAGAGTCGACCCGCCGTGCGGAGCGCGGGGCGATCTTGGTTGCTGTGCACGGACCATACCCGTGCCACCGCCTGTCATCCGTCCCCGGGCCCGCGGCTTTCTCCGGGGCTCCGGGGACGGAGACGACAGGCGCGCGAGGCGGCTACTGGCCGCCCTTCTGAACGAACGAGCGCACGAAGTCCTCTGCGTTCTCCTCGAGCACGTCGTCGATCTCGTCCAGGACGGAGTCCACGTCCTCGCTCAGCTTCTCCTGGCGTTCCTGGAGGTCGGAGCTCGCCTCCGTGGTGGTCTCCTCGACCTCCTCAGTGGAACGCGTCGCCTTCTGCTGTCCGCCGCCGGTGTCCTTGGTCGCCATATCCCTCACCCCGCTCGATTCGGCCCGCTCGGTTGAGTCCGTACAAGATCAGACCCTATAGGGCGGGTCCGACTTCGGCCCCGCAGTTTCCACAACGTCCGGGCACTGATTCCATGATTCCCAGTGCCGCGGCATTTCAGGCCCGTGTCGGGCCCCCGGTTCAGCCGCCGGAAAGCACGCGGACGAGTTCCTCCGCCGTCCGGCAGCGGTCCAGGAGCGATTTCACATGGGCCTTGGTCCCGCGCAGCGGTTCCATGGTCGGGACGCGCTGGAGCGAGTCCCGGCCGGGCAGGTCGAAGATGACCGAGTCCCAGGAGGCCGCGGCGACGTCGTCGGCGTACTGCTCCAGGCAGCGGCCCCGGAAGTAGGCCCTGGTGTCCTCGGGCGGCGCCGTCTCGGCCCGCAGCACCTCGGTGTCGTCCACGAGCCGCTTCATGCGCCCGCGGGCCACCAGGCGGTTGTAGAGGCCCTTCTCGGGGCGCACGTCCGCGTACTGGAGGTCCACCAGGTGCAGGCGGGCCGCGTCCCAGTCCAGCCCGTCCCGGCGCCGGTAGCCCTCCATGAGCTCCCGCTTGGCGATCCAGTCGAGCTCGCCGGCCAGGCTCATGGGGTCGTTCTCGAGCCGGTTGAGGGTGTCCTCCCAGCGGGTGAGGACGTCCTTGGTCTGCTCGTCCGCGTCCGAGCCGTACCGCTCCTCGACGTACTTCCTGGCCAGCTCGAAGTACTCCATCTGGAGCTGGACCGCGGTGAGCGTCCGGCCGCTGCGGAGGGTGACCAGGTACTGGAGGGTCGGGTCGTGCGAGACCTGGTGGAGGGTCCGTACCGGCTGGTCGACGGCGAGGTCGACGGTGATGAAGCCGTCCTCGATCATCGACAGGACGAGCGCGGTGGTGCCCAGCTTCAGGTAGGTCGAGATCTCCGACAGGTTCGCGTCGCCGATGATCACGTGCAGCCGCCGGTACCGCTCGGCGTCCGCGTGCGGCTCGTCCCTGGTGTTGATGATGGGCCGCTTGAGGGTGGTCTCCAGGCCGACCTCGACCTCGAAGTAGTCGGCCCGCTGGCTGATCTGGAAGCCGTTCTCGCGGCCGTCCTGCCCAATGCCGACCCGTCCCGCGCCGGTCACGACCTGGCGGGAGACGAAGAACGGGGTCAGGTGCCGCACGATGTCCGAGAAGGGGGTCTCCCGCTTCATCAGGTAGTTCTCGTGCGTGCCGTAGGAGGCGCCCTTGTTGTCGGTGTTGTTCTTGTAGAGGTGGATCGGCTGGGCCCCGGGGAGCTGGGCGGCGCGCACGGCCGCCTCCGCCATGATCCGCTCGCCGGCCTTGTCCCAGAGGACGGCGTCGCGCGGGTTGGTGACCTCGGGCGAGCTGTACTCGGGGTGGGCGTGGTCCACGTAGAGCCGCGCACCGTTGGTGAGGATCACGTTGGCCAGGCCGATGTCCTCGTCGGTGAGCTGGCTGGAGTCGGCGACCTCGCGGGCGAGGTCGAAGCCGCGGGCGTCCCGCAGCGGGTTCTCCTCCTCGAAGTCCCAGCGGGCACGGCGGGCCCGGTGCATCGCCGCCGCGTAGGCGTTGACGATCTGGGACGAGGTGAGCATGGCATTGGCGTTCGGGTGTCCCGGGACGGAGATCCCGTATTCCGTCTCGATGCCCATTACTCGCCGTACGGTCATGCGGCCCTCCTTGCCCGGCGTCGCTCACAGTGCGCGACTCGGCGTTACCGAAGAGCCTAGAACGGCTCCGCGCTGGTGGGGAGATCACTTGCAGTATTTCCCGGGCTGCCCGGCGGAATACCGACGGAATGCGACGGCTGCGGATGCCCGGATTCCGGACATCCGCAGCCGGTTCGCGCTTTTACAGGTACTGACCGGTGTTCGCCACCGTGTCGATGGAGCGTCCGGTGTCCGCGCCCTGCTTTCCGGTGACGAGGGTGCGGATGAACACGATCCGCTCGCCCTTCTTTCCGGAGATCCGGGCCCAGTCGTCGGGGTTGGTGGTGTTGGGCAGGTCCTCGTTCTCCTTGAACTCGTCCACGCACGCCTGGAGGAGGTGGGAGACCCGGATGCCCTTCTGGTTGTGGTCGAGGAAGGCCTTGATGGCCATCTTCTTGGCCCGGTCGACGATGTTCTGGATCATCGCGCCGGAGTTGAAGTCCTTGAAGTAGAGGACTTCCTTGTCGCCGTTCGCGTACGTGACTTCGAGGAAGCGGTTCTCCTCGGATTCCGCGTACATCTGCTCGACCACGGACTGGATCATTCCGTGGGCGGCCGCGGCCTTGGATCCGCTGTGCTCGGAGATGTCGTCCGAGTGCAGCGGCAGGTTCGCCGTGAGGTACTTCGCGAAGATGTCCTTCGCCGCCTCCGCGTCCGGACGCTCGATCTTGATCTTGACGTCGAGTCGGCCGGGCCGCAGGATCGCGGGGTCGATCATGTCCTCGCGGTTGGAGGCGCCGATGACGATGACGTTCTCCAGGCCCTCCACACCGTCGATCTCGGCGAGCAGCTGCGGGACGATGGTGTTCTCCACGTCCGAGCTGACACCGGATCCGCGGGTGCGGAAGAGGGATTCCATCTCGTCGAAGAAGACGATGACGGGGGTGCCCTCGCTCGCCTTCTCCCGGGCACGCTGGAAGACGAGGCGGATGTGCCGCTCGGTCTCGCCGACGTACTTGTTGAGGAGCTCGGGGCCCTTGATGTTGAGGAAGTAGGACTTCCCCGCGGGCTGGCCGGTCACCTCGGCCACCTTCTTGGCCAGGGAGTTGGCCACGGCCTTCGCGATCAGCGTCTTGCCGCAGCCCGGCGGGCCGTAGAGCAGGATGCCCTTGGGCGGCCGCAGTTCGTGCTCCTTGAAGAGGTCCGGGTAGAGGTACGGGAGCTCGACCGCGTCGCGGATCAGCTCGATCTGGTTGCCCAGACCGCCGATCTTCTCGTAGTCGACGTCCGGGACCTCTTCCAGAACGAGCTCTTCGACCTCGCTCTTGGGGACCACTTCGTAGACGTAGCCGGACCGGGAGTCGAGCAGCAGGGCGTCGCCGGCGCGGATGGTGACGTCCAGCAGAGGCTCGGCGAGCCTCACCACCCGCTCCTCGTCCGTGTGCCCGACCACCAGGGCGCGCTCGCCGTCCTCGAGGATCTCCTTGAGGGTGACGATGTCCCCGGCGCGCTCGAACTCCATGGCCTCGACCACGTTGAGCGCCTCGTTGAGCATGACCTCCTGGCCGCGCTTGAGCTCGTCGAGCTCGATGCTGGGGCTCACGTTCACCCGGAGCTTGCGGCCCCCGGTGAAGATGTCGCACGTGCCGTCCTCGTTGGCCTGCAGGAAGACGCCGAAGCCGGCCGGCGGCTGCGCGAGCCGGTCGACCTCCTCCTTGAGGGCCACGATCTGGTCGCGGGCTTCACGGAGTGTGTTCGCGAGTCGTTCGTTCTGTGCGGACACGCCGGCCAGGCTGGTCTGCAGCTCGACGATCCGCTCTTCGAGAATCCTCGTGTGGCGCGGAGAGTCGGCGAGCTTGCGGCGCAGGACGGCGATTTCCTGCTCGAGATAGGCAACCTGTCCGGCGGGGTCCTCAGACCCTCGCCCGGGCCGGATGCCGCGGTTGATGTCGTCGTCGTGGGCTGCCACGGTCCTCACCTCCTCCAGGGGGAGCTGGACGCTTCCTGACCCTACCTGCGTGGGTGATGATTGAAACCCCTAGATCAAAAAGACTCCGGGGTGTGTCCGATCTTCACCCTTGCGCTTCCCCTCTCGCCAGGGGAATACCCACCCTTCACCGCTTGAAAGCGGGCGGTTGTATCGTCGTCTTTGGCCAACACCCGTCAGGGGTGGCCCGACTTACCGCGCGAAGCAGAAACGGCAGGAGATATGACCGTGCAGCACGAGGCCCCGGCGACGGGCGCCGAGGAGGCGCTGGAAGTCTGGATCGACCAGGATCTGTGCACCGGCGACGGGATCTGCGTGCAGTACGCCCCGGAGGTCTTCGAGCTCGACATCGACGGGCTCGCTTATGTGAAGAGCGCCGACGACGAACTCCTCCAGGACGCGGGGGCGACGACGCCGGTACCGCTGCCCCTGCTCCAGGACGTGGTGGACTCCGCGAAGGAGTGCCCGGGCGACTGCATCCACGTGCGCCGGGTCGCGGACCGGGTCGAGGTCTACGGACCCGACGCGGAGTGACGGGTCAGGCGCCGCGCGCGTCGGCACGGCCGGCGCGCACGAAGGCGCCGCCCTGCCAGTGCCAGCTGACCTGCTCGTTCTCGTCGGGGCAGCAGCGCGGCACGTCGGGGGTCGAGTAGCCGACCAGCGTGGCGTGCACCGCTCCGCCGCGGACGGAGAGCTCGGTGACGTTCTGGTGCCGCCCGGGTTCGACGAGGGTGGCCACCACGCGCGCGGGGGCGTCCTTCCCCTTGCCGCGGGTGAGGACGTAGAGGCCGTGCGGCGGGTTGCCCGATCCGGCTTCGCAGTGCACGACCGCAACGGTCTCCGGGTTTCCGTCCCCGTCGAGGTCACCGGTGGCGCGCTGGGCGACCGTACGGCTTCCTCCCCCGCAGTCCAGCGGATAGTCGGCCCCGGCGGCCTCGGGAGCGGGTGCGGGGCGCGGGGCGGCAGGGGCCGCGCCGGTCGCTCCGGCCGGGCCGGGCTGGAGCAGGCCCGCGAGGGCGACGACCGCGGCCGTCGCGGTGGCGGTGGCCAGCCAGTGGGCCGGCCGTGCGTGGGTGTGCGCGAGGTCCGCGAGGTCCGGGGCGGCGGAGTGCTGCACGCGAGACGTCTCCTGTGGGGGTGGTGCGGCGTGGTTTCCGGGCATCGTGCCACACGTCACAGGGCGACGGAACAGGTGGGGTCGACGGCGTCCGGTTCCGGACGGTGCGGGCCGGGACGCACCGGGATCCGGGCGGCGGCGTCCGGGGGCGCGGGCGGCGGGGTGCGGGCGGCGGAATCCACGTGACGGAGCGCGGGCGGCGGGGTCCGGACGCGAACATGAGGACGCCGCCGCCGAGTTCTCTCCGGTGGACGGGGAACTCGACGGCGGCGTTGTTCGGATGTCGGGACGTCAGCCCTTGTTGGGGCCTTCGTAGTCCTCGCCGTACGCGCCCTTGGCGGGACGGCGGCGGCGCATCGGGGGCTCGACACCGTCCGCGAGGCGGCGGGCGGTGACGAGGAAGCCGGTGTGGCCGATCATGCGGTGATCGGGGCGGACGGCGAGGCCCTCGACGTGCCAGTTGCGGATCATGGATTCCCAGGGCTGCGGCTCGGCGTAGCAGCCGAACTCGCGGATGGACTCCACGGTGCGGGCGAGCTGGGTGGTGGTCGCCACGTAGCAGCAGAGGATGCCGCCGGGGACGAGCGCCTTGGAGACGGCCTCCAGGCACTCCCAGGGAGCCAGCATGTCCAGGATGACGCGGTCGACGTCGGTGTCGGACAGGTTGTCCTGGAGGTCGCCGACGGTCAGCTGCCACGCGGGGTGCGGGCCGCCGAAGTAGCGCTCGACGTTGCCCTTCGCGATCTCGGCGAAGTCCTCACGGCGCTCGTAGGAGTGCAGCATGCCGCTGTCGCCGATGGCGCGGAGCAGGAAGCTGCTGAGCGAGCCGGAGCCCACACCCGCCTCGACGACGCGCGCGCCGGGGAAGATGTCGGCGAAGGCGAGGATCTGACCCGCGTCCTTCGGGTAGACCACGGCGGCGCCGCGGGGCATGGACAGGACGTAGTCGGGGAGCAGGGGGCGCAGCGCGAGGTAGGCGACGTTTCCGGTGGTACGGACAACGCTGCCCTCGGGGGCGCCGATCAGTTCGTCGTGCGGGAAGGAACCCTTGTGGGTGTGGAAGTTCTTTCCCTCTTCGAGCGTGAACGTGTAGTGACGGCCCTTGGGGTCGGTCAGCTGAACCTGGTCCCCGACCTTGAAGGGCCCGCGTCGGCGGGCGGCACCGGTCGGTTCGGACATGTGAACAAGAGTACCGGGGTTACGAGGACGGTCGTGCCATGGCCTTGACGAAGGCGCGCTCGACGTCGGTGGTGGCCAGGACGCCGTAGATCTCGCCGGTGTCCTCGACGACGAGGTACTCGGTGGCCGGGCTGGCGCGGAGGTGGTCGAGGAGGGGCTGGCCGGTGAGTTCGGCGGGGACCCGCATGCCCTCGGCGATGTCCTGGGCGAGGGTGCTGACGGCGACCCACGGGCGGCGGTGCTGGGGCACGGCGGCGATGGCGGCCTCGCGGACGATGCCGGTGGGCTCGCCGCCGCCGTCGACGACGACGAGGGCGCGGGCGCCGGCCTCGTTGGCGCGGCGGAGGGCCTCGGAGAGCGGGGTGGTGTGCTCGACGGGGATGGCGCGGCGGGTGAGGACGCGGGCGCGGAGCTCGGGGAGGTGCTCGCGGAGCCGGGCCATGCGGAGGCTGTTGCCGGCGCCGGTCCAGATGATGGCGGCGAGGATCGCGGCGAGCAGGGCGTCGGTGACGGTGGTGAAGCCGCTGATGTCCTCGGTGGAGTTGCCGAGGAGGCCGGTGCGGGTGAGCAGCGGCAGGCCGACGAGGACGAGGACGGCGAGGGCGCGGCCGACCCAGGCGGCGGCGACGGTGCCGCTCATGGGCTTGCCGGTGATCTTCCAGACGACGGCGCGGAGCATCCGGCCGCCGTCGAGCGGGAGGCCGGGGAGCAGGTTGAAGGCGGCGACGATGAGGTTGGAGATCATCAGGCCGGCGAGGAGGACGCCGGGGACGGTGCCCGGCTCGACGGCGTACAGGGAGAGGTAGAACACGCCGGAGAGGACGAGGGAGAGGAGGGGGCCGACGAAGGCGAGGACGAACTCGCGGCCGGGGGTCTCGCTCTCCTTCTCGATCTCGGAGACGCCGCCGAAGAACTGGAGCTGGATGCGTCGCACCGGGAGCTTGAAGCGGAGCGCGGCGACGGTGTGCGCCAGTTCGTGGACGAGCACGGAGGCGTAGAAGGCGACGGCGAAGAAGAGGGAGACGAGGTAGCGGGCGGCGCCGAGTTCGGGCAGGACGCGTTCGATCTGGTCGCCGAAGACCCAGGTGATGAGGGCGGCGACGAGGAACCAGCTGGGGGCGACGTAGACGGGCACGCCGAAGGGGCGGCCCATGAGGATGCCGCCGCCGGGCTCCTCGGTCCGCTGCGGCTTGGGCTCGTCCTGGTTCACGGGTTCCTCTCGTCGCGTGGTGTGACCCGCGTCGGTGCGTCACGGTTCGATCATGCAGTGCGACGGGGTCCCGGGTCGATGGTATTCCGCGCGATGTCGGTGGCGGGTCGTAGGGTCTTCGTCATGAGTACGAGCGAGCAGGTGCCGGCGGAGCCCCGGGCGCCCATGTCGTTGTCGCCGTCGCGGGCGAGCGATTTCATGCAGTGTCCGCTGCTGTACCGGTTCCGGGTGATCGACCGGCTGCCGGAGAAGCCGAGTCCGGCGGCGACGCGGGGCACGCTGGTGCACGCGGTGCTCGAGCGGCTCTTCGACGATCCGGCGGCGGACCGGACGGCGCCGCGGGCGAAGGCGATGGTGCCGGGGCAGTGGGACCGGCTGCTCGAGTCGAAGCCGGAGCTGGGCGAGCTGTTCGCGGAGGATCCCGACGGGGAGCGGCTCGCGAGCTGGCTGGGCGAGGCGGAGCGGCTGGTCGAGCGGTGGTTCACGCTGGAGGACCCGTCGCGGCTGGAGCCGGCCGAGCGCGAGCTGTTCGTGGAGACGGAGCTGGACTCGGGGCTGCGGCTGCGCGGTGTGATCGACCGGATCGACGTGGCGCCCTCGGGTGACGTGCGGATCGTGGACTACAAGACGGGGAAGGCGCCCCGGCCCGAGTACCGCGACGGCGCGCTGTTCCAGATGACGTTCTACGCGCTGGTGATCTGGCGGCTGCGGCGGGTGCTGCCGCGCCGGCTCCAGCTGGTCTATCTGGGCAGTGGGGACGTGCTGACGTACGACCCGGTGGAGGCGGACCTGGTGCGGGTGGAGCGGAAGCTCCTCGCCCTGTGGGACGCGATCCGGCTGGCGACGGAGACGGGCGACTGGCGGCCGCGTCCGACGAAGCTGTGCGGCTGGTGCGACCACCAGGCGGTCTGTCCGGAGTTCGGGGGCACTCCCCCGGTGTATCCGCTGAAGATCGTCTCCGCGCGCCCGCCGGAGTCGGGTGAATCGGGTCAGGGCAGAATGGACCCGGCCCCGCCCGCACCGTGAGCCTTGCCCGCACCGTGAGCCGGGTCGCCGTCGTGTGCCCGGCCCGCCCCGTGAAGGAGCCCTTGTGACGATCCGCGTCCTCTTGGTCGACGATCAGCCGCTGCTGCGCACCGGCTTCCGGATGATTCTGGAGGCGGAGCAGGACATCGCGGTGGTGGGTGAGGCCGGGGACGGTCTCCAGGCGCAGGAGCAGGTGCGCGCGCTCCAGCCGGACGTGGTGCTGATGGACATCCGGATGCCGCGGATGGACGGGGTCGAGGCGACCCGGCAGATCACGGGTCCGGGCCGGGACGGTCCGGCGAAGGTGCTCGTGCTGACCACGTTCGATCTGGACGAGTACGTGGTGGAGGCGTTGCGGGCGGGGGCGAGCGGCTTCCTGCTCAAGGACGCCCCGGCGAACGAGCTGGTGCAGGCGATCCGGGTGGTGGCGGCGGGCGAGGCGATGCTGGCGCCCTCGATCACGCGCCGGCTGCTCGACAAGTACTCGGCGCACCTGCCGACGGGCGAGGAGCGGATGCCGGACACGCTGAGCACCCTGACCGACCGCGAGGTGGAGGTGCTGAAGCTGGTGGCTCGGGGCCTGTCGAACGCGGAGATCGCGGCGGACCTGTTCGTCAGCGAGACGACGGTGAAGACGCACGTGGGCCATGTGCTGACGAAGCTGGGGCTGCGCGACCGGGTGCAGGCCGCGGTGTACGCGTACGAGAGCGGTCTGGTGCGGCCGGGCGCCGGCCAGTAGCCGACCCGCCCCGGCAGGGGCACGGGAAGGGCCCGACACGCGGTGCGTGCCGGGCCCTTCCCGTGTGCCGTGCGGCGCCCGGTGTCAGCCCTTCCGGATCTCCCAGAAGCGGAAGACGGTGGACGCGTCGAGGGTCCATTCGAGGCCGGTGATGTCGTCGCGGGCGACGGCGTACTGCTTGCCCTGCCACAGCGGGAGCATCGGGAGCTCCTCGGCGACGAGGTTCTGGAGCTTTCCGTACTCGTCGCCGGTTCCGGCGCGGTCGGTGATGGCGGCGGTCTCCGGGAGGAGGCGGCCGGTGATCTCGGCGTTCTCGTAGTGGTTGCCGAGGACGTTGCCCTCGCCGAAGAACGGCGAGGTGAAGTTGTCGGCGTCGGGGTAGTCGGGGACCCAGCCCTTGACGTAGACGCCGTACTTGCCGGCCTCGATGTCCTTCTCGTACTGGTCGTAGGCGACGGACTTGACGTCGGCGTCGAAGAGGCCGCTGTCGTTGAGCTGGCCGGCGATGGCCTTCAGCTCCTGGTCGGTGGCCGGGCCGTAGCGGCTGGGGGTGGACCAGAGGGTGAGCTTCACCTTCTCGGTGATCCCGGCGGAGCGCAGGGCCTTCTTGGCCTTCGCCGCGTCGGGGGTGCCGTAGGTGTCGAAGAAGGCGGTGTTGTGGCCGGCGATGCCGGTCGGGACGATCGAGTAGAGCGGGGTGGCCGTCGACTTGTAGACGTGCTCGACGAGGGCCTCGCGGTCGACGAGGTGGGCGATGGCCTTGCGGACGCCGAGCTTGCCGACGACCGGGTCCTTCATGTTGAAGACGAGGTGCTGGACCTCGGCGCTGCTGCCCTGGATGACCTCGATGCCCTTGTCGTCCGTGGTGTCGGAGGTCTCGAGGGCGGCGATGTCGTCGGCGGAGAGGCCTCGGTAGGCGATGTCCACGTCGCCGTCGGCGAGGGCCTTGGCCAGGGCGGCGCGGTCGCCCTGGTACAGCTTGAGGGTGATCCCGCTGTTCTTGGGCCGGGCGAGGCCGTGGTAGCCGGAGTTGGCGGAGAAGGTGGCCGCGGTGTCGCTGATGGACTCCAGCTTGTACGGGCCGGAGCCGATGGCCTTGCCGTCGGTGCGCAGGGCGTCGGCGGGGTACTCGCGGTGGTCGACGATGGAGCCGGCGCCGGAGGCGATCTTGCTGGGGAAGGTGGCGTCGGGGACCTTGAGGTGGAAGACGACGGTCCGCTCGTCCGGGGTCTCGATCTTGTCGATGGTGGACAGCAGCGGCGCCGGACCGGAGGGGTCGTCGATCTTGAGGGCCCGCTCGAAGGAGAACTTGACGTCCTCCGAGGTGAGCTTGTTGCCGTTGGAGAAGGTGAGGCCGTCCCGCAGGGTGCAGGTGTAGACCTTGCTCCCGGTGGCGAAGCCGCACTTGTCGGCGGCCTCGGGCTCGGGCTCGAAGCCGCCCTTCGGGAAGGCGAGCAGCGACTGGAAGACGTTGTTGAACAGCAGCCAGGAGCCGGGGTCGTAGCCCGCGGCCGGATCGGTGGCCAGGATCTCGTCGGACATGCCGACGCGCACGCCGTCACCGGAGGCGCCGGAGCCGCCCTGTTCGGTGCCGCAGCCGCTGAGGAGCGCGGCGGACAGGCCCGCGGCGAGCGGGGCCGTCAGCCACTTGGAGTGTGCCTTCACAGAACGTGCCTCGTGATCTCTATGTCAGACCGGCCGCGCCCTGGTGCGCGGCCGGTACCACCGATCGGGACAAGGGGTTATGCGGTCCCGCGGCCCAGTTCCCAGAGGAGCAGGTCGGAGGAGGTGTTGAGGGCGTACTCGACGCCGTTGAGGTCGTTGCGCGCGGCGACGTACTGCTTGCCCTGCCACAGGGGCAGGACGGGCACGTCCTGGGCGACGATCTTCTGGATCTGCGCGTAGACGGGGGTCGCCGCGGTGCGGTCGGCGAGGCGGCGCGAGCGCGGGATGAGCTGGTCGCGGACGACCTTGTTCACGTAGGGCGTGTTGAGGAAGTTGTCGCTGTCGAGGAAGGGCGCGACGTAGTTGTCGGGGTCCGGGAAGTCCGGGAACCAGCCGAGGCCGTAGACGGCGTAGTCGCCGCGCTTCTGGGCGGTGCGGAACTTCGACCACTCGGAGCCCTTGACGGTGGCGTCGAAGAGTTCGGAGGCGACGAGCTGCTTCTTGATCGCCTCGAACTCCTGGGCGGTCTCGGCGCCGTAGTGGTCGGTGGTGTAGTTCAGGGTCACCTTGACCGGGGTCTTGACGCCCGCGTCCTTGAGGATCTTGGCGGCGCGCGCGGGGTCGGGCTCGCCGTACTCGTCGAAGAACGGGGTGGCGTGGCCGGTGATGCTGGAGGGGATCAGCGAGTACAGCGGCTCGGCGGTGGGGCCGTAGACGAGGTTGACCAGGGCGCCGCGGTCGACGACGGAGGCCATCGCCTGGCGGACGGCCTTCTCCTCCACGGAGGGGGCCTTGGTGTTGAAGCCGAGGTAGCGGATCTCCAGACCGGGGACCTCGGTGACCTCGATGCCGTCCTTGGGCGTCTCGGTGAGGTCCTTGATCTGCTTCTGCGACAGGGAGCGGGCCATCATGTCGATGTCGTCGCTCTCCAGGGCCGCGCCCATGGCGCCGGCGTCGGCGTAGGGACGCAGCTCGACCTTGTCGTTGCGCAGCGTGATGTCGCCCTTGTAGGACGGGTTCTTGGTGAAGACGAACCGGGTGGCCTTCTCGCCGTCGCGCTCGACCTTCAGGGTGTACGGCCCCGAGCCGTCGACGTCGAAGCCGTCGCGGAGCTGGTCGGCGGCGTACTTGTCCTTGCTGAGGATGCCGGCGACGGGGGTGGAGAGCTTGTACGGGAAGGTGGCGTCGGGGCTCTTGAGGTGGAAGACGACGCCGTCGGTGCCCTGGGTCTCGACGGCGTCGACGTTCGCGAGGAGCGCGGCCGTGCCGTTGTCCGACTTGATCTTCAGGACGCGCTCGATGGAGTACTTGACGTCCTCGGCGGTGACGGGGGTGCCGTCGGCGAAGGTGAGGCCGGGGCGGAGCTTGCAGCGGTAGCTCTCGCTGGCCTTGTCGGTGAAGCCGCAGCTCTGGGCGGCCTCGGGGACGGGCTCGCCGCCGCCGCGGGGCGTGTGCATCAGGGTCTGGACGGTCTGCCGGAGGATGTTCCAGGCGCCGGTGTCGTAGGCGAAGGCCGGGTCGAGCGGGGCGGGCGCGTCCTCGGTGGCGATGAACTGGTCCGTGGTGCCGACGACGATGGCCGCGGCGCCGTCCTCCGCTCCTCCACAGGCGGCGAGCAGAGGGGCGAGCAGTCCGGCCACGGCCGGCAGCACCAGGGTCTTGCGGTTCATCAGGGACGATCTCCTCATCCGGCACTGGGATACAGCGGTCAGTGGGAACTCCGCCGCCGGCCGCCCGGTCGGGGCGGGAGCGATCGGGCCGGGTGTTGCGATCGGTCCTGTGCGGACGGCGGCTTGGGTGTGCGCCGGTGCACGCGGTTATACGGCGAAGTACTCGCGAAAGATTAGTGGGCGGCGCCGCTATTGCCGGACCGCCGTCGGCGCCGGGGGCTGCCGCACCGTGAGCATGAATGCGCGGTTCCCGATAGTCATGCGATGCCGCGACAGGGACGCGCGTGAGCGAATCGGGACACATGAGGGCAACAGAACACGCCCATTTCGGACGGGAAACGCACGCGGGCCACCCACCGCCGGGCACTCTGCGTGACGAAGGTCACGAGAATGCCGTCTCGGTGAATGGCCCGCGGGATTCCCTCCCGGGAAAGCGCATTAGGTCCCGGGAAAGCTCAGATATAGCTCAGATTCCGGAGATCAGAGTACGCAGGAAAGGCACGTCGACCTCTTCGAGGGAGCGCACGACGACCCGGCCCGCGGAGGCCGCGATCGGGGCGACCGAGGGGACCGCGACGACCCGGCAGCCGGCGGCCTCCGCGGCCGCCACACCGGTCGCCGTGTCCTCGATGACCGCGCACAGCGTGGGGTCGGCCCCGACCCCGCGGGCGGCCGTCAGGTACGGCTCCGGGTGCGGCTTGGTCCGCACGACCTCGTCGCCGGCGACGGTCAGGGTGAAGCGGTCGCGGCCGAGCGAGTCGAGGACCCGGTCGATGATCCGCCGGTGCGAGGCGGAGACCAGGGCGGTCGGGATGGAGTGCCGGGCCAGTTCGGCGAGCAGCCGTTCGGCGCCCGGCATGAGCGGGACGCCCCGGTCGATGCGCTGCTCGAACTTCTCGTTGAGCAGCACGGTCAGCTCTTCGATGGTGATGTCGGCGCCGGTGGACTCGATGAGGTAGCCCGCGCTGCGGGTCATCGGACCGCCGACGACGACGTCCCGCCACGCCTCGTCGAGCCGGTGTCCGAGGTCGGCGAAGACCTCGACCTCCGCGTCCCACCAGAACCCCTCCGTGTCGACGAGGGTCCCGTCCATGTCGAGGAAGACCGCCTGCAGGGCGGAGCTGCCGTTCGTACGGAACAGGGACGCGGGGACCGTACTGGTCATCCGGCACACCTCCATGGAGGGACGAGAAGGCCGGCCCCCCTCCCCGGTACGGGGAGGAAGACCGGCCTGCACTGGACCGACAAGTGTACGTCCGGATCATCGCGGACGCGCGGATTTGATCCACGCGTCCGTCACGTCGGTCGCCGGGCGCCGCCCGGCGGTCACCGTGCGTTGAAGTACTTCGCCTCGGGGTGGTGGATCACGATGGCGTCGGTGGACTGCTCGGGGTGGAGCTGGAACTCCTCCGAGAGGTGGACGCCGATCCGTTCCGGGCGGAGGAGTTCGGCGATCTTCGCGCGGTCCTCCAGGTCGGGGCAGGCGCCGTACCCGAGGGAGAAGCGCGCGCCGCGGTACTTGAGGTCGAACATGGACTGGACGTCCGCCGGGTCCTCGCCGGCGAAGCCGAGCTCGGCGCGGACGCGGGCGTGCCAGTACTCGGCGAGGGCCTCGGCGAGCTGGACGGAGAGGCCGTGCAGCTCCAGGTAGTCGCGGTAGGAGTCCGACGCGAAGAGCTTGGCCGTGGCCTCGCCGATCTTCGAGCCGACGGTGACGACCTGGAGGCCGACGACATCGGTCTCGCCGGACTCCTCCGGGCGGAAGAAGTCCGCGAGGCAGAGGCGGCGGCCCCGGCGCTGGCGCGGGAAGGAGAAGCGGGTCCGCTCGTTGCCGGCCTCGTCCAGGATGATCAGGTCGTCGCCCTTGGAGACGCACGGGAAGTAGCCGTGGACGACGGCCGCCTCCAGGAGGTTCTCCGTGTGGAGGCGCTCCAGCCAGCCGCGCAGCCGCGGCCGTCCCTCGGACTCGACGAGCTCCTCGTACGAGGGGCCGTCGCCGGCGCGGTTCTGCTTGAGGCCCCACTGGCCCTTGAAGAGGGCGCCCTCGTCGAGCCAGGAGGCGTAGTCCTTCAGCGGGATGCCCTTGACGACCCGGGTGCCCCAGAACGGCGGGGTCGGCACCGGGTTGTCGGTGGCCACGTCGGAGCGCCCGCCGGGCTCCGGCTCGTCGACCTGGAGGGCGGCGGTGTCGCGCTTGACGACGCGGCGCTGCTTCAGCTCGGGGAGCGCGGCTCCGGGGACGCCCCGCTTGACGGAGATGAGGGCGTCCATGAGGCGCAGGCCCTCGAAGGCGTCGCGGGCGTAGCGGACCTCGCCCTGGTAGATCTCGTGGAGGTCCTGTTCGACGTAGGCCCTGGTCAGGGCGGCGCCGCCGAGGATGACGGGGTACTTGGCGGCCAGCTCGCGCTGGTTCAGCTCCTGCAGGTTCTCCTTCATGATCACGGTGGACTTCACGAGGAGGCCGGACATGCCGATGACGTCGGCGGAGTGCTCCTCGGCGGCTTCCAGGATCGCGGAGACGGGCTGCTTGATGCCGATGTTGACGACGTTGTAGCCGTTGTTGGAGAGGATGATGTCGACGAGGTTCTTGCCGATGTCGTGGACGTCGCCGCGGACGGTGGCGAGGACGATCGTGCCCTTGCCCTCGGCGTCGGACTTCTCCATGTGGGGCTCCAGGTGGGCCACCGCGGTCTTCATGACCTCGGCGGACTGGAGCACGAACGGCAGCTGCATCTGGCCGGAGCCGAACAGCTCGCCGACCACCTTCATGCCGTCGAGGAGGGTGTCGTTGACGATGTCGAGGGCCGCGCGGGTCGTCAGGGCCTCGTCGAGGTCGGCTTCCAGACCGTTCTTCTCGCCGTCGATGATGCGCCGCTTGAGGCGCTCGTCGAGGGGCAGGGCGAGGAGTTCCTCGGTCTTGCCGGCCTTCATCGACTTGGTGTTGACGCCCTCGAAGAGCGCCATCAGCTTCTGCAGCGGGTCGTAGCCCTCGGCGCGCCGGTCGTAGATCAGGTCGAGGGCGGTGGTGACCTGCTCGTCGTCGAAGCGGGCGATCGGCAGGATCTTCGAGGCGTGGACGATCGCCGAGTCGAGGCCGGCCTTGACGCATTCGTCGAGGAAGACGGAGTTCAGGAGGATGCGGGCGGCCGGGTTGAGGCCGAAGGAGATGTTGGACAGGCCCAGGGTCGTCTGGACGTCCGGGTGGCGCCGCTTCAGCTCGCGGATCGACTCGATCGTCGCGATGCCGTCCTTGCGGGACTCCTCCTGGCCGGTGCAGATCGTGAACGTCAGCGTGTCGATGAGGATGTCCGACTCGAGGATGCCCCAGTTGCCGGTGA
The DNA here is from genome assembly GCF_042262805.1 of Streptomyces sp. NPDC056361. Lineage (NCBI taxonomy): Bacteria > Bacillati > Actinomycetota > Actinomycetes > Kitasatosporales > Streptomycetaceae > Streptomyces > Streptomyces sp. NPDC056361. Next base: position 48,032 of record NZ_JBHJQI010000037.1, on the reverse strand, counting down.
GGTCGTCGATGAGCCGCTCGGCGATGGCGACCTTGTGCTCGACGGTGCGGGCCTGGCCCTCCTCGTCGATGGTCAGGGCGATCAGCGCGGCGCCGTGCTCCTGGGCCAGGCGGGTCACCTTGGCGAAGCGGGAGTCGGGGCCGTCGCCGTCCTCGTAGTTGACGGAGTTGATGACGGCGCGGCCGCCGAGCTTCTCCAGGCCGGCGCGCAGGACGTCGACCTCGGTGGAGTCGAGGACGATCGGCAGGGTGGAGGCGGTCGCGAAGCGGCCGGCCAGCTCCTGCATGTCGGCGACGCCGTCGCGGCCGACGTAGTCGACGCACAGGTCGAGCATGTGCGCGCCTTCGCGGATCTGGTCGCGGGCCATCTCGACGCAGTCGTCCCAGCGGCCTTCCAGCATGGCCTCGCGGAACTTCTTGGAGCCGTTGGCGTTGGTGCGCTCGCCGATCGCCATGTACGAGGTGTCCTGGCGGAACGGCACGGTCTGGTAGAGCGAGGCGGCGCCGGGCTCGGGCTGCGGGGCGCGCTCCGGGGGCGTGAGGCCCTGGACGCGCTCGACGACCTGGCGCAGGTGCTCGGGCGTCGAGCCGCAGCAGCCGCCGACCAGCGAGAGGCCGTAGTCGCGGACGAAGTTCTCCTGCGCGTCGGCCATCTCCGGCGGCGTGAGCGGGAAGTAGGCGCCGTCCTTGGTCAGGATGGGCAGGCCGGCGTTCGGCATGCACATGAGCGGCGTGCGCGAGTGGCGGGCGAGGTAACGGAGGTGCTCGTTCATCTCGGCCGGGCCCGTCGAGCAGTTCAGGCCGATCATGTCGATGCCGAGCGGCTCCAGGGCGGTCAGCGCGGCGCCGATCTCCGAGCCGAGCAGCATGACGCCGGTGGTCTCGAAGGCGAGCGAACAGATCAGGGGCACGTCCAGGCCCAGGGCGTCCATCGCGCGGCGGGCGCCGATCAGGCTCGCCTTGGTCTGCAGCAGGTCCTGCGTGGTCTCCACGATCAGGGCGTCCGAGCCGCCGGCCAGCAGGCCCTCGGCGTTCTGCTGGTAGCCGTCCCGCAGTACGTCGTACGAGGTGTGGCCGAGCGACGGCAGCTTGGTGCCGGGGCCGATGGAACCGAGGACCCAGCGCTGGCGGCCGTCCCGGGCGCCGAACGCGTCGGCGACCTCGCGGGCGATCCGGGCGCCGGCCTCGGAGAGCTCGAAGATGCGGTCCGCGATCTCGTACTCGCCCGCCGCCGAGTGGTTGGAGCCGAAGGTGTTCGTCTCGACGCAGTCGACGCCGGCCTCGAAGTACGCCTCGTGGACCGAGCGGACGATGTCGGGGCGGGTGACGTTCAGGATCTCGTTGCAGCCTTCGAGGTCCTGGAAGTCCTCGAGGGTGGGGTCCTGTGCCTGGAGCATGGTGCCCATGGCTCCGTCGGCGACGACGACCCGGCTCGCGAGCGCCTCGCGAAGGGCGGCGGCACGGGTCCGGCTGTCAGCGGAAGGGGTCGGCAACGAGGCCATGGATGAGCTCCCTGGGATGCGACGGCTGTCGGCTTTGCACCCTCGGTGGAGGATGCACGTGGCCAGCGTAACCGCGCTCGGCCCGGGGTGGACACGGCGTCCCACGGGGCGGACGGCATCCTGTGTGCGGGGACTCCCGGTCCGACCCGTTCTTGTCCGACACTGTCAGGTGTAACGCAAGGTCGGCATCGACCGATAGTGTTCAGCATTGTCGAACAGCGTGAGAGGGATAAGGGGCCGGGCGATGGCGAAGAACATCCAGTCGCTTGAACGGGCGGCGGCCATGCTGCGACTGCTCGCGGGCGGCGAGCGCCGGCTCGGACTGTCCGACATCGCGTCCTCGCTGGGACTGGCCAAGGGCACGGCGCACGGCATCCTGCGCACCCTCCAGGCGGAGGGCTTCGTGGAGCAGGAGCCGGCCTCCGGCCGCTACCAGCTGGGCGCCGAGCTGCTGCGGCTCGGCAACAGCTACCTGGACGTGCACGAGCTGCGGGCGCGGGCCCTGGTCTGGACGGACGACCTGGCCCGGTCCAGCGGCGAGAGCGTCCACCTGGGGGTGCTGCACCAGCGCGGCGTCCTGATCGTGCACCACGTCTTCCGACCGGACGACAGCCGCCAGGTCCTGGAGGTGGGGGCCATGCAGCCGCTGCACTCCACGGCACTGGGCAAGGTCCTCTCGGCGTACGACCCGGTGGCGCACAGCGAGGTGCTGGAGGTCGAGCGGGAGGCGTTCACGCCCCGGACGACCACGGCGCCCGGGGAGTTCGAGGAGCTGCTCGACCTGGTGCGGGCCCGCGGCTGGGCGGCGGACGCCGAGGAGACGTGGGAGGGCGTGGCCTCGGTGGCCGCGCCGATCCACGACCGCCGGCGGATGCCGGTGGGCGCGGTGGCCGTGACGGGCGCCGTGGAGCGCCTCTGCCCGGGCGGGGAGCTGCGTCCGGAGCTGGTGGCGGCGGTGCGGGACTGCGCCCGCGCGGTGTCGCGGGACCTGGGGGCCGGCCGCTTCTGACACGCCCGGGAGGTACGCCCCCCACGGCACCCGAACACGACTGAACCCGTCGGTAACGATCGCGTTATCGGCGGGTTTTTCGCGCCCCGGACCCTTGACGTGCTGTTAACCCGGGGGCAAAACTTCCGTTCATCGGTCGGCAATGCCGAACACCTAACGGCAATACACGCTAGAGTGTGGCAGCGCCAAGGGCCGGTAACGCCCTCAACACGAGGGCGCGAACCACCGGAGGGACCCGGGGTTCGCCTTCCCCTGGACGAAGGACAAAGGAGTCGCGGGTGTCCAGCTCCGACATCTTCCTCGGCGAGACCATCGGTACCGCCGTACTCATTCTGCTCGGCGGCGGCGTGTGCGCCGCCGTGACGCTCAAGGGCTCCAAGGCCCGCAACGCGGGCTGGCTCGCGATCACCTTCGGGTGGGGCTTCGCCGTCATGACGGCCGTCTACATGACGGCTTCCCTCTCGGGCGCCCACCTGAACCCCGCCGTCACGGTCGGAATCGCGATCAAGGACGGCGAGTGGGGCAACGTCCCCGTCTACATCGCGGGCCAGATGCTCGGCGCCATGATCGGTGCGGCGCTCGTCTGGGTGGCCTACTACGGCCAGTTCCAGGCGCACCTCGCCGACCCCGAGGCCTCCGGCAAGAAGCCGATCGAGGGCCCCGGCCCGGTGCTCGGCGTCTTCTCCACCGGCCCCGAGATCCGGAACACCTGGCAGAACCTGGCCACCGAGATCATCGGCACCGTCGTGCTCGTCCTGGCCGTGCTCACCCAGGGCCTCAACGACAGCGGCAAGGGCCTCGGCGTCATAGGCGCCCTGATCACCGCGTTCGTCGTGGTCTCCATCGGCCTCTCGCTCGGCGGCCCGACCGGTTACGCGATCAACCCCGCCCGTGACCTCGGCCCGCGCATCGTGCACGCCCTGCTCCCGCTGCCGCACAAGGGCACCTCCGACTGGAGCTACGCCTGGATCCCGGTCGCCGGTCCGCTGATCGGTGGCGCCATCGCCGCGGGTATCTACAACATCGCGTTCGCCTGAGCCGTCCTTCTTCCAGACCTCCCTTGGAGCACACCGTGACCGACGCACACACCTCCGGCCCGTTCATCGCGGCCATCGATCAGGGCACCACCTCCTCGCGCTGCATCGTCTTCGACAAGGACGGCCGGATCGTCTCGGTCGACCAGAAGGAGCACGAGCAGATCTTCCCGAAGCCGGGCTGGGTGGAGCACGACGCCGCCGAGATCTGGACCAACGTCCAGGAGGTCGTCGCCGGCGCCCTGACGAAGGGCGGCATCGCCGCCTCCGACGTCAAGGCCATCGGCATCACCAACCAGCGCGAGACCACGCTGCTCTGGGACAAGAACACCGGCGAGCCCGTCCACAACGCCCTCGTCTGGCAGGACACCCGCACCGACGCGCTCTGCAAGGAACTCGGCCGCAACGTCGGCCAGGACCGCTTCCGCCGCGAGACCGGCCTCCCGCTCGCCTCGTACTTCTCCGGCCCGAAGGTCCGCTGGCTGCTCGACAACGTCGAGGGGCTCCGCGAGCGCGCCGAGCGCGGCGAGATCCTCTTCGGCACCATGGACTCCTGGGTCATCTGGAACCTGACCGGCGGCGTCGACGGCGGCGTCCACGTCACGGACGTCACCAACGCCTCGCGCACCATGCTGATGAACCTGCACACCATGGAGTGGGACGACAAGATCCTCCAGTCCATGGAGATCCCGGCGGCCGTGCTGCCCGAGATCCGCTCGTCCGCCGAGGTCTACGGCCAGGTCAAGGGCGGCGCCCTGGACGGCATCCCGGTCGCCTCCGCGCTGGGCGACCAGCAGGCGGCCCTCTTCGGCCAGACCTGTTTCGCCGAGGGCGAGGCCAAGTCCACGTACGGCACCGGCACGTTCATGCTGATGAACACCGGCGACAAGATCATCAACTCCTACAGCGGCCTGCTGACCACGGTCGGCTACCAGATCGGCGAGGCCAAGCCGGTCTACGCCCTGGAGGGCTCGATCGCCGTCACCGGTTCGCTGGTGCAGTGGATGCGCGACCAGATGGGCCTGATCAAGTCCGCCGCCGAGATCGAGACCCTCGCGTCCTCGGTCGAGGACAACGGCGGCGCCTACTTCGTGCCGGCCTTCTCCGGCCTGTTCGCCCCGTACTGGCGCTCCGACGCCCGCGGTGTGATCGCCGGCCTCACCCGGTACGTCACCAAGGCGCACATCGCCCGCGCCGTCCTCGAGGCCACCGCCTGGCAGACCCGCGAGATCACCGACGCCATGACGAAGGACTCCGGCGTCGAGCTGACCGCGCTCAAGGTCGACGGCGGCATGACCTCCAACAACCTGCTGATGCAGACCCTCTCGGACTTCCTGGACGCGCCCGTCGTGCGTCCGATGGTCGCCGAGACCACCTGCCTCGGTGCCGCCTACGCCGCCGGCCTGGCCGTCGGCTTCTGGCCGGACACCGACGCGCTGCGCGCCAACTGGCGCCGTGCCGCGGAATGGACCCCTCGCATGGACGCCGACAGGCGTGACAGCGAGTACAAGAGCTGGCTCAAGGCCGTCGAGCGGACCATGGGCTGGATCGAGGACGAGGAGTAGATCGACATGACCACCCTGCAGAGCGTCCCTGCCCTCGGGACGCACCCGGCGTCCGGCTCCCTGCCGAGCCGCGCCGAGACCCGGGACCAGCTTTCCAAGGCGACGTACGACCTCCTGGTGATCGGCGGCGGCATCCTGGGCATCTCCACCGCCTGGCACGCCGCGCAGTCGGGCCTGCGGGTGGCCCTGGTGGACGCCGGCGACTTCGCCGGCGCCACCTCCTCCGCCTCCTCGAAGCTCCTCCACGGCGGTCTGCGCTACCTGCAGACCGGCGCGGTGAAGCTGGTCGCGGAGAACCACTTCGAGCGGCGTGCGGTCTCCCGTCAGGTGGCACCGCACCTCGCCAACCCCCTGACCTTCTACCTGCCCGTCTACAAGGGCGGCCCGCACGGCGCGGCCAAGCTCGGCGCCGGCGTCTTCGCCTACAGCGCCCTCTCGGCCTTCGGCGACGGCGTCGGGCACCTGCTCTCCCCCGCCAAGGCCGCGCAGGACGTGCCGGAGCTGCGGACGGACAACCTGAAGGCCGTGGCCGTCTACGGCGACGACCAGATGAACGACGCCCGGATGGCCCTGATGACCGTCCGCGCGGCGGTCGACGCCGGCGCCACCGTCCTCAACCACGCCGAGGTCACCGGGCTGCGCTTCACCCGGGGCCGGGTCACCGGCGCCGAGCTCAAGGACCGCACCAGCGGGGACGAGTTCGGCGTCACCGCCCGCCTGGTGCTCAACGCGACCGGCCCGTGGGTCGACCACCTGCGCAAGATGGAGGACCCGAACGCGGCCCCCTCCATCCGCCTCTCCAAGGGCGCGCACCTGGTCCTCAAGCGGACCTCGCCGTGGAAGGCCGCGCTGGCCACCCCGATCGACAAGTACCGCATCACCTTCGCCCTCCCCTGGGAGGACATGCTGCTCCTCGGCACCACCGACGAGGAGTACGAGGGCGACCCGGGCCAGGTCGAGGTCACCGAGAAGGACACCGCCCAGATCCTGGACGAGGCCGCCTTCTCCATCCGCGACCAGCAGCTGTCGCGCGACCTCATCACCTACTCCTTCGCCGGCCTGCGGGTGCTCCCGGGCGGTCCCGGCGACACCTCCAAGGCGAAGCGCGAGACGGTCGTCACCGAGGGCCGCGGCGGCATGCTGTCGGTCGCCGGCGGCAAGTGGACGACCTTCCGCCACATCGGCCGTACGGTCATGAAGAAGCTGGAGCAGCTCCCCGGCCACCCGCTGGGCGAGGACTACGAGCCGGTGTCCGCGCTGCCGAAGCGGCTGCCGCTGCCCGGCATAGCCAACCCGAACGCGGTCGCGCACCGGCTGCTCGTCGACGGCCCGGCGCCCGGCCCCCGGATGGCCGCCGACACCGCCAAGCACCTGGCGACGCACTACGGCTCGCTGTCCTTCGAGATCGCCCGCATGGCGAACGAGAACCCGGACCTGGCCCGCCGGATCCACCCGGACGCGCCGGAGATCTGGGCGCAGGTCGCCTACGCCCGCGACCACGAGTGGGCCGAGACGGCGGACGACGTGCTGCGCCGCCGTACGACGCTGACGATCCGGGGCCTGGCCACGGACGAGGTCCGCGCAGGCGTCGAGTCGATGCTGCGGAAGTAACACCCGTGCACCCGGGGGCGGTTCCTCTTCGAGGGGCCGCCCCCGCGGCGTGCCACGCGCCGTCCACACGGCCGCAACACTCGGCGCGCAGAGTGGGGGCATGAAGTTTCAGGTGCTCTCGATCGTCCCTCACTCCCCGCACCCGCTCACCGGCGAACTGCTCACCGCCGCCGACCGGTTGGAGCAGGTCGTCTCGCTCGGCGAGACCGCCGAGCGCCTCGGTTTCGACGCGTACGCGGTCGGGGAGCGGCACGCGGGCCCGTTCCTCTCCTCGGCCCCGACCGTCCTGCTCGCCGCGCTCGCCGCGCGCACCACCCGGATCAGGCTGCTCACCGGCGTCACGGTGGTCGCGATCCTCGACCCCGTCCGGGTCGCCGAGGACTTCGCCACGCTCGACCAGCTGTCCCGCGGCCGGCTCGAACTCGTCGTCGGCAAGGGCGCGGAGGCCGGGCACTTCGACCTCTTCGGCCTGGACGAGGAGCGGCAGTGGGACCTCCAGAAGGAGAAGTACGAGCTCCTGCGCCGGCTCTGGACGGAGGAGGGCGTCGACTGGGAGGGCGAGTTCCGTCCCCCGCTGAAGAACGTCACCACGATCCCCCGCCCCTACGCCGGCGCGCCCCGGATCTGGCACGGCTCGGCCACCAGCCTGAACTCCCCCGAGCTCGCGGCGAAGCACGGCGATCCGCTCTTCACCGCCAACGCGATCCAGCCGCGCGAGGCGTACGCGAAGCTCATCGCCCACTACCGCGAGAAGTTCGAGGAGTACGGCCACGACCCGGCGCACGCGCGCGTGGCGGCCGGTTCCGGCGGCCTGCTCATCGCGGACACGGCCGAGCGGGCGGTCTCCCGCTACAAGGACCTGTACGAGGCGAGGGTCAGGCAGAGCTTCAGGCCGCACCTGGAGGGCAAGGCCGGGTACAACACGCCGTTCCGCACGATCGAGGACGCCATCGCGGGCGGTCCCCAGCTGATCGGCTCGCCGCAGCAGATCATCGACAAGATCCTCGGCTATCACGCGCACTACGGGCACGACCTGCAGTCGGTGACGGTCGACGCCTTCGGCCAGTCGACGGCCGAGCAGGCCGAGACGCTCCAGCGCTTCGCGGAGGAGATCGCGCCGGTGGTGCGGAGGGAGGCTCCGAGCCCGCTCTGGGAGGAGTGAGGGGAGGTGCGGGGCCGCCGTGTGCGGAGGGGAGTTCCTGGGTAGTCGATCAAGGCCGCACGGGTTTTCGGGGATGTCCGGGGGCTGCGGACGGGCCACCGGAAAGCCGTAAGGTTGGTCCGTACGACAGGAACTTCGAAAAGGAGGCGCTGGGTGATCGAGCTCGAGGGGGTACCCGAGCTGATCGACCCGGTCATGGTGGCCGCGTTCGAAGGCTGGAACGACGCCGGCGACGCCGCCTCCACCGCGGTCGCCCATCTGGACCGGGAATGGAAGGGCGAGGTCTTCGCGGCACTCGACGCCGAGGACTACTACGACTTCCAGGTCAACCGGCCCACGGTCTTCCTGGACAACGGCGTCCGGAAGATCACCTGGCCGACGACCCGGCTCTCCGTGGTCCGGGTCGGCGGCGAGAAACCCCGTGACCTGGTGCTGGTCCGCGGGATCGAGCCGTCGATGCGCTGGCGCTCCTTCTGCAACGAGATCCTCGCCTTCGCCCACGAGCTGGGCGTGGAGATGGTGGTGATCCTGGGCGCGCTGCTCGGGGACACCCCGCACACCCGGCCGGTCCCGGTCAGCGGGGTCACCTCCGACCCCGACCTGGCGCGGACGATGGACCTGGAGGAGACCCGGTACGAGGGCCCGACGGGCATCGTCGGCATCCTCCAGGAGGCGTGCACGCACGCGGGCGTGCCGGCGGTGAGCCTGTGGGCGGCGGTGCCGCACTACGTGTCGCAGCCGCCGAACCCGAAGGCGACCCTGGCGCTCCTCAACCGCCTGGAGGACCTGATCGGGCTGCGCATCCCGCTGGGCGAGCTGCCCGAGGACGCGCGGGCCTGGCAAGTGGGCGTGGACCAGCTGGCCGCCGAGGACAGCGAGGTCGCCGAGTACGTGCAGACCCTGGAGGAGGCGCGGGACACGGCGGAGCTGCCGGAGGCCTCGGGCGAGGCCATCGCCCGCGAGTTCGAGCGGTACCTGAGGCGGCGCGAGCCCGGCACCGGTCCGGGTCCCGGCGTGGCGACGGACGGCGGCGACTCGCCGTTCCTGCGGGACGCCGGCAGCGGCCGGACACGGCCGCCGAAGCCGGAGCAGCCGGGGCCGGAGGCCGTACCGGGCGCGGAGCAGGCGGACCCCGCGTCGCGGCCGGACGCCGAGCCGCGTGCGGAGGCGGCCGGCGGGCCGGGTGAGGAGTCGGGCGCCGAGTCGGCGAAGGACCCGGGACCCGAGCCCGAGCCGCCCGTCGAGGGCGCGGGCGGCGACGCCGAGGAGTGACCGGTACGGGAGGGGTGGCGCGGCCGCCCCTCCCGTTCGGCTTTCCGGGCCCGTTCGGCCCTGACCGCGGATCAGACGCGCGGCACGGACACCGCGTCGTAGGCGACGGTGGCGGGGTCCGGGTCCAGGCCGAACCGGGCGTTGGGCAGGTAGATCCGGTCGCCCCAGGCCGCTGCGGTGGTGGGGACGCGGAACCGCTCCGGGTCGGTGATCCGGGCGATGGCGGTGCCGCGCGAGCCGGTCGCGTCGAGCCGGACCACGTCGATCTGGTTGATCGCCTGCTGGACGACGTACAGGTCGCGGCCGAGGAGCAGCAGGCCGTCCCCGTGCGGGATCCGGAGGTCGCCGAGGTCGACCGCGCGGGCGGTGCCGGTGCGCGGGTCGACGCGCAGGAGCGTACCGCCGTCGCGGAAGACGTTGACCACGAGCAGTGCCCGGCCGTCGGGGGTGCGCTCGATGCCGTTGGCGGTGAAGTCGGCGCCCTGCGTCCAGTCGCCGCCGAGCGGGACGGTGGTCACCTCGCGGCCGGGTTCGCCGGTGCGGTCGAGGGCGAGGCGGTAGAGCTGGGGCTGGAAGGAGTCGGTGAACCAGGCGGCGCCGGGGGTGAGGACGACGTCGTTGACCATGGTGGTGTCGGCGCCGAGCCCGGTGAAGTGGCGCAGGAGCGCGCCGGAGCGGGCGTCGACGACCCGGATCTCCCGGCTCCAGCCGCCGGAGAGGAAGAGCCGCCGCTCGGCGCGGTCGATCTTGAGCCCGACGGTGGAGTGCCCGTCGCCGAGGCCCTGGTGGACGATCCGGCCCTCGCCGGTGGCCAGCGAGGCCCGGTAGACGGCGCCGTTGCCGAGCGAGCCGAAGTAGGCGTACGGGCTGTGGCCGATGGCGATGCCCTCCGGCTGGAAGCCCAGCGGGAGCGGTATCCCGGTGGGCCACCGCCCGCCGGGTGCGGCCGCCTGTGCCGTGCCCGCGGCGAGCGGGCCGGTGAGAGCCGCCGCGCCGAGGGCGGCGGCGGCTCCCAGGAATCCTCTGCGTGCGAGACGCTGCTGCACTGAGTGCCCTTTCGTACAAACGGTCTATTGGCACGCACAGCCCATCACAACACGCTCATCCCTCACGGGACTTGGCCGGATCTCGCGGGTGCGAGGCGAAGATCAGCCGCAGCGGAGACGGGCCGCCGCCCAGTCCCCGTGGTCGCCGCTCTTGGACCCGTTGGTGTCCGTGATCCGCAGCCGGAGGTGGCGCGCCCCGGTCACGTCGACGTTCACGGGCAGGGTCGCGGAGGCTCCGGTCAGCCGGGGCGAGGTCCACAGGACCCGGCCGTCGGCCTCGACGGAGAAGGCCACCTCCCCGTAGCCGTTGATCTCGTCGTCGATGCCGACGTCGGCCGTCAGGGCGGTGCAGCGGCCGCCCAGGTAGACCTCGATGTCGGAGTCGGCGTGGGCGCCGATCCCCTTCTCGTAGGTGGTGCCGGCGAGGGTGAGGGTCCGTCCGTCGGCGGCGCCGGACTCGCCGTTGGAGCGGTCGCGTTCGGGCGGTCCCCAGCCGTTGGTGGAGCGCAGCCACACCAGGTCGCTCGCCCAGGCGTCGCCGGTGGGCGCCGGGGGCATCACGCCGACCGCGAGCCGCTGGGTGGCGGTCCGGTCGGTGCCGGCGGAGCGGTGGCGGGCGGTCGCCGTGAGGGTGGCCTCGCCGGTCTTCGCGTCCGCCGCGGGCGTGACGGCGACCTCGACCCGGCGGGTGGTGCCGGCCGGGACGCGGGTGAGCGGCGCGGCCGGGGTGACCTGCCAGCCGGCCGGGACGTCCAGGGAGACCCGGACGTCGGTGGCGTCCCGGGAGCCGGCCGTGACGTCGACGGCGACCGTGCTCGGGGTGCCCGCGCCGAGTTCCTGCCCGGTGGGTGCGGCCAGGGCGGCGGAGGCGCCCGGTACGGCGCCGCCGACCGCGCTGGTGGCGGTCAGCCGCAGTTCGAAGCCGCGGCCGGTGGACAGGGCCTTGGTCTTGACCCGGACCACTCCCCCGCGCTCGTCGCGGTCGTACCACCAGCCCTCGGCGGCGGCGTCGAAGGCGGCGCGGGAGGTGAGGCCGGGCAGCCTGCGCCCGTCGAGCCGGACGCCGTCGGGGGCGTCGCCGGTGTGGACGGTGAAGGCGTACGGCCGGGCGGCCGGCTTGCCGGTGTAGGTGCCGGTGCTGGGGCCGACGCGGACGGTGACGTCACCGGGGCCGGCGTTCGGGGCGCTGACCTCGGCGCGCTGGGTGGCGTACCGGCCGGTGCGGTGCTCGCGGGTGACGCCGTCGTCCTCGTACAGCTCGAAGGAGGAGCTGCCCTTGGGGTAGACGTCCCAGGCGAGCGGGTCGCCGGGGGCGCGGTCGGTGTACGAGCGGATGCCGCCGGGCCACATCGGGACGGTCGCCCCGGCCCGTACGAAGAGGGGCAGGGTGTCGAGCGGCGCGCTGTAGTCGTCGATCGTCACCGGGCCCTCGTAGGTGCGCCCGTTCCAGTAGTCGATCCAGGTGCCCCGGGGGAGGTAGATGCCGTCGCGTTCGACGGCGTCCTGGTAGACGGGGGCGACGAGGAAGTCCTCGCCGCTGAGGAACTCGTACTTCGCGGCGTCGCTCGCGGCCTTGGGGTCGTCCGGGTACTCCAGGGCCAGCGGCCTGGCGAGGCCGACACCGGTCTTGGTGGCCCGGTACGCGTGGCTGTAGACGTACGGGAGCAGGGCCTCGTGGAGCTTGAGGGAGGCGCGGTTGATCGTGGTGTGGGGCTCGCCGTAGCGGAAGGGCTGCTTGTCGTTGGCGGCCCAGCCGTCCATGGTCATGGTGACGGGCAGGAAGGTCTTCCACTGGAGGTCGCGGGTGTACGTCTTGGCGCTGCCGCCGAAGATGCCGTCGACGTCTCCGGTGGTGTAGGCGAGGCCGGACATGGACGCGCCCGCGTAGGTGGGTATCTGCCAGCGGATGTACTCCCAGCTGCCGGACTGGTCCCCGGACCACTGGACGCCGCAGCGCTGGGCGCCGGCCCAGCTCTCGGGGGCCCAGGTGAAGCCGCGGGCGTCGCTGTTGGCCTCGATGCCGGCGTGGGCGTCCTTGCAGCCGTCGAGGGCGAACTTGTAGCCCTCGCCGACCCAGGCGACGTCGAGCTTGGCGACCCGCTGGCCGGCCTTGACCTGCTCGCCGAGCCGGGCGATGCCGTCCTCGGTCCACAGGCCCAGCTTCATGCCCCGCTCGCCGAGTCCGGTGGAGGCCTCGGCGAGGTTCTCGTAGCCGCAGCCGTAGCCGTCGTTGACGAGCATCCAGCCGTTGGGCATGTCGTTCTCGACGTAGCCGTCGGCGACCTTCAGGGCGTCGAGGGTGCGGCGCTCGCCGCGGTTGGCGTTGTGGAGGTAGCAGTCGGCGTCGCCGATCTCCAGGCCGTACACGGGCGGCATGAAGGGCTTGCCGGTGAGCCGGGTGTACTGGCCGATGACGTCCTTGGCCGCGTCGGCGCCGGTGCCGGTGAAGTAGTAGGCGTCGAAGCGCCGTTCCTTCGCGGTGGTGGTGACGGGCTCGGTGAAGGCGTACGTGTTGGGGGCGTAGGTGTTGCGGTAGACGCCGTAGCCGGCGGAGGAGAGGTAGAACGGGACGGAGTTGGGGTGGCCGCCGTCGTTCCAGTTGTAGTCGACGCCGACCTCGACCGTCTTGTCGCGGTGGGAGGTGTTGCCGCGGCCGTTCTGCATGCCGGCGCCGTAGAACTGCTCCGTGGCGCCGCGGGCGAGGGTCTGGACGGTGCGGTCCTGGTTCCAGGTGAGGCCCTGGGTCTCGGACCAGAGGGGGGTGCCGTCGGCGCGTACGGCCGCGAAGCGGAGCGGCGCCTTGTAGGCGCGCAGGGTCACGTCGGCGGTGCCGAGTTCGTACCGGTCGCCGAGGTCGCGCCAGGTGGTGGTCGGCGCCGGGCCCTGGGGCAGGGTGATGTCGGTGCCGGTGGGGTCGGTGAACTTGCCGTCGGGGGCGAGTTCGATGCGGAAGGTGTCGGCGGTGACGAAGGACACGCGGGCCTCGGCGTGGCCGGCGGTCAGCCGGTAGACGGGCCCGTCGGCGGCGAAGCCGGTGACGTCGCCGACGGTGGTGTCGGACGGATCGGCCGTGGCGGTGGCACCGGGTCCCGCGAGGGTGGCGACGAACCCGAGGAGTGCACCGACGACTGCAGCTCTCATGCGCATTGATGATTGCATGAAGCTTATTTAGCGCACCTTCGAGCATCGCGACAGGGCAAAAAGGAACCGCCCTCGAACTTCGTGAAGAAGTCCAAGGGCGGTTCCGCACAAGCGAGTTGCGCCGGACGGCTGCTACAGGGCGACACCCAGGAGCGCGTCGACCGCGCGGGAGACGAGCCCGGGGGCGGATTCGTCGTCGCCGCCCTCGGCCGTCTGGAGCGCGGCCCAGCGGTCCACCGCGGCGAGCGCCGTGGGGGTGTCGAGGTCGTCGGAGAGCGCCTCGCGGAGCTCCTCGACCAGGGCGTCGGCAGGCGTGCCGTCGGGCCGGGACACGGCGGCGCGCCAGCGGCCGAGACGCTCCACGGCGTCCTGGAGGACCCGGTCGGTCCACTCCCAGTCGTCGCGGTAGCGGTGGGAGAGGAGCGCGAGCCGGATCGCGGCCGGGTCGACGCCGTCCTTGCGCAGCTTGGAGACGAAGACCAGGTTGCCCTTGGACTTGGACATCTTCTCGCCGTCGAGCGCGACCATGCCGGCGTGGACGTACGCCTTGGCCATCGGGTACTCGCCGGTGAGGGTCTGGGCGTGGGAGGCGCCCATCTCGTGGTGCGGGAAGATCAGGTCGGAACCGCCGCCCTGCACGTCGAAGCCCATGCCGAGGTGGTCGAGGGCGATGGCGACGCACTCGATGTGCCAGCCGGGGCGGCCGTGGCCCAGGCTGCCGCCGTCCCAGCTCGGCTCGCCCTCGCGGGCGGCCATCCAGAGCATCGGGTCGAGCGGGTTCTTCTTGCCGGGGCGCTCCGGGTCGCCGCCGCGCTCGGCGGAGAGGTGGCGCATGAGCTCGGTGCTGTAGTGCGAGACCTCGCCGAAGTGCGGGTCGGCGTCGACGGAGAAGTAGATGTCGCCGTCCAGCTCGTACGCGGCGCCCGCGTCCCGGAGGCGCTCGACGAGCGGCACGATGCCCGGTATGGCCTCGACGGCGCCGATGTAGTGCTGCGGGGGCAGCATCCGCAGGGCGGTCATGTCCTCGCGGAACAGGGCGGTCTCGCGCTCGGCGAGGCCGACCCAGTCGATGCCGTCGCGGATCGCGCGCTCCAGGAGCGGGTCGTCCACGTCCGTCACGTTCTGGACGTAGTGCACCTGCCGCTTGGTGTCGAGCCACACGCGCTGAACGAGGTCGAACGCGTTGTAGGTCGCCGCGTGACCCATGTGGGTCGCGTCGTACGGCGTGATGCCGCAGACGTAGATACGGGCGACGGGGCCGGGGGCGAGGGTGACTCGTCCGCCGGTCGCGGTGTCGTGGATCCGGAGGTCGCGGCCCTTGCCGGGAAGGGCGGGGACCTCAGAAGCGGGCCAGGCATGCATGACCCGAGCGTAACCGGACAGGTGTTCCGGATACGAACCGGATCCGGGATCTTGACCGATTAGGCGGTCTTGCGGGTCGGAGGCTTGCGTGCATACCCCCCAGGGGTGCACGCCCGCTCCGGCGCCATGGCCGAAACCTTTCGGCCCGTGCTCAGACCGGCGGCCAGGGGATCGACGGCCACTGCCCCGAGGGCTCCGGGTGGCGTCCGGTCGCCCGCAGCGCCCCCACGCGGGCGCGTACCGCCGCCACCTCGGCGCCGGTCAGCAGCTCCGCCAGACGGGCGGCGAGCGGCGCTCCCGGGGCCAGGGAGCGGTCGAGGCCGTCGAGCACCCCGGCCGCCTCCGCGGGCAGCTCCTCGCCCGCCCAGCCCCACAGCAGGGTCCGCAGCTTGTCGTCGACGTGGAACGTGACGCCGTGGTCGATCCCGTACAGACGTCCGTCCGGCGCCGGCAGCAGGTGCCCGCCCTTCCGGTCGCCGTTGTTGATGACGGCGTCCAGGACGGCCAGCCGCCGCAGCTCAGGGGTGTCCGCGTGGACGAGCAGCGCGGTGCGGTCCTCGTCCACCTGGGCGGGCCCCACGGCCTTCCAGCCCTCGCCGGCCTCGTCGTCCTCCGTGAGGGCGAGCAGCCGCGCCCCGGGGTCCGCCTCGATCCACAGCTGGACCATGCCCTCCCCGTACGGCCCGTCGCGGAGCACGGTCGGCGGGATCAGCCCCCAGCCGGTGGCCTCGGAGAGCTCGTACGCGGCGACCTCGCGCTGTGCGAGGGTCCCGTCGGGGAAGTCCCACAGCGGCTGCTCCCCCGCGACGGGCTTGTACACGCAGGCCGCCTCGCGGCCCCCGTACGCGACGGAGCAGTACAGCACGGCGTTGGACGCCTCGCGGACCCGGCCGCGCACGGTCAGCTCACCGCGGGCGAGCAGCTCGGCGTCCGTCGGGGTCGAAGGGCTGCTGCTCATGCTCCGCGGCGGTATCCGTTCTGGCGCGGGCAGACGTGCCCCTCGGGGTCGAGCGGCAGGCTGCACAGCGGGCACGGCGGCCGGCCGGCGTTGACGACGTCCAGGGCCCGCTTCGCGAAGGCCCGTGCCTGGGCCCCGCTGAGGCGGACCCGGAGCATCGGAGGACCGTTCTCCTCGTCCTGGAGCAGCCGCTCCTCGGCCTCGGCGAGGTCCTCCTCGGAGTCCGCGTCGAGCTCCACGAGGGCCTGCGCCTCGACGATCATCCGCTGCTCCTCGCCGTCCCAGGCGAGCGCCATGGTGCCGACCCGGAACTCCTCCTCGACGGGGGCGTCGAGCGGCGCGGTGTCGGCGATCTCGGCCGGGGCGACGGCGGGAACCGGGGCGTTGCCCCCGGTGCGGCGCACGACCTCGTCGAGGAGCTCGTCGATGCGCTCGGCCAGCGCGGCGACCTGGGTCTTCTCCAGGGCGACGCTGGTGACGCGGCCCGCCGCGGACGCCTGGAGGAAGAACGAACGGCGGCCAGGCAGCCCGACCGTGCCGGCCACGAAACGCTCCGGTGGGTCGTAGAGGAACACCTGACGGGACACGTTCCCGACTCCCTTGCGTCTCGACGGTCGTACTACAGCGGCGCGTCCACCCTACTGCGCAAGGGGATCACGCCGCGCCCGCACCACCCCCGACCTCCGCGGTCCCACTGCTGTCGGGGTGCTCGCGGGGGGCGAGTCCGGCGAAGTCGCCGGTGTCGCCGAGGCGGAGGAGGAAGGGACGCAGGCGCGTGTAGCGGATGACGGTGACCGAGCAGGGGTCGACGTGGACGCGCTGGAAGAGGTCGAGGTGGAGGCCGAGGGCGTCGGCCACGATCGACTTCACGATGTCCCCGTGGGAGCACATGACGTACGTGGCGTCCTCGCCGTACTCGGCCTCGATCCGGGCGTTCCAGTCGCGTACGGCCTCGACGGCCCGGTTCTGCATGGCGCGCATCGACTCGCCGCCGGGGAAGGCCGCGGCGGAGGCGTGCCCCTGGACGACGTCCATCAGGGGCTCGTCGTTGAGCTCGGCCAGCTTGCGGCCCGACCAGTCGCCGTAGTCGCACTCGTTGATCCGGTCCTCGACGTGGAGGGGGAGCTCCGGGCGGGCGTCCAGGAGGGGCCGCAGGGTCTCCCGGCAGCGCTGGAGGGGGCTGGAGACGGCGGCGGCGAGCGGGACGCCCGCGAGGCGGCCCGGCAGGGCGGCGGCCTGAGCGGCCCCCCTCTCGTCGAGCGCGATCCCGGGCGTGCGCCCGGCGAGGACCCCGGAGGTGTTGGCGGTGGAGCGTCCGTGCCGGACGAGGATCAGCGTGGCCATGCGGGCCAGCCTACGGGGGCGTCCCACCGGTCCGGCCGGGCTCCGGCCCTCCGGGAGCCCGCCGCACGCGTGCGTGCCGGGACCGTTCGGGGGAGAATGCGCCGCGTGATCGTGGACTCTGCCATCTACCGCGACGGGCGCCGCACGGACGGACCCGCCGACCTCTCCGACGCCCTGGACCTGGCCCGGGCGACCGGGGACGCCTTCCTGTGGGTGGGGCTGTACGAGCCCACGGAGGCCGAGTTCGACCACGTGGCCTCGGAGTTCGCGCTGCATCCGCTGGCCGTCGAGGACGCGTTGAAGGCCCACCAGCGACCCAAGCTGGAGGTCTACGACGACTCGCTGTTCGTGGTGCTCAAGCCGGTCGTGTACGAGCCGGAGAGCGACCGGGTCTCGTCCGGCGAGCTGATGCTCTTCATCGGCGACTCGTTCGTGGTCACGGTCCGGCACGGCGAAGGCGCGCCCCTGATGGCGGTGCGCAAGCGCCTGGAGGCCGACCCGGAGGTCCTGAAGCACGGGCCGACCGCCGTGCTGTACGCGGTGAGCGACGCGGTCGTGGACCACTACCTGGAGGTGGCGGCCGAGCTCCAGGTGGACCTGGAGGAACTGGAGGCCGACGTCTTCGCGCCCTCCGGGGGCAATCCGGCGAACACCGCCGAGCGGATCTACACGGCCAAGCGCCAGGTCCTCGAGTTCCGCCGGGCCAGCGGTCCGCTGACCGGACCGATGGCCCGACTGACGGCCGGCGCGGTGCCCTTCGTGAACGAGGAGGCGCAGCCCTTCTTCCGTGACGTCAACGACCACCTGCTGCGCTCCAACGAACAGGTGGAAGGCCTCGACCGGTTGCTCTCCGACGTGCTGTCGGCCCATCTCGCGCAGATGGGCGTGCGGCAGAACGACGACATGCGGAAGATCTCCGCGTGGGCCGCCATGGCCGCGGTCCCGACGATGGTCGCCGGGATCTACGGCATGAACTTCGAGCACATGCCCGAGCTGCGGTGGGTGGGGTCCTACCCGGTCGTGATCGTCGTGATGACGGGCATCGTCGTCACGCTGTACCGGCTCTTCAAGCGCCGCGGCTGGATGTGACGCGCGGCGGGCTCAGAAGGCGGGTGCGGGGACCGGGGGGCCGCCGAGGGCGTCCAGCCGCTCCGGCATCCGCAGGCCGACCATCCGGTGCCACCCGGCCGCCCGGTCGTACGCGTACACGCCGTGGATCCCTGCGGCGAGGACGGCCGACTTCGCCCGGGGCCACTCCAGGATCCGTCCCATGTGCCGCATCACCGCGAGGCTGACGTCCCGGTAGACCTGGATCTCGGCCAGCGCCGACTCGCGCAGGGTCCGCTGGATGAGCCGGCCGTGGCCCGCGCGGGCGAGCCTGAGCAGCTCCTCGTGGCAGTAGGCGAGGTGGTTGTCCTCGTCGTTGCAGATCATCCGGATCGCCTTGCCGAGTTCCGGATGGTCCCCGAAGTGCTTCACCAGGAGCTGCATCTGCTCGGCGGCGCGCTCCTCGGTGACCCTGCTGTGCGCGAGGTAGACGACGACGTCCTCCTCGGTCAGCGGCTCGTCGCGCCGGAGCTTGTCGTGCGCGAGGCCGATGCCGCGCTCTTCGAGCAGCATCGTGTAGTCGGTGTCGGGCGGCACCGGAACGGGTTCGAGGCCGCGCTTCCTCATCAACGCGTTGAAGATCCGGCCGTGCTTGTCCTCGTCGGCACCGTGCCGGGTGATCTTGGGTGTGAGGTCCCGCATCCCGGGCGCGACGAGGGCCGCGATCCGGGCGTTCTCCCAGCCGCCCTGGGCCTCGCCGCTCGCGGCGATGGAACAGAACAGCCGGAAGGACTCGTCGTTGTCGATGATTTCCTGGAACAGGCCCTTGGCCGTGAGCATCGCCGCCACCTCCGTGCGGACGCCCGTACTCCGGTACGTCCGGGAAGAACGAGTCAAGTCCGGTCCCGCACGACGGGCAACAGCAGGGGCCGACGGCTCGGCCGAAAGAGTGAGGCCCGGAGGCGTAACCGGGGGCCCCGCGAAGGCGTTGTGCTGCATGACGGCCGTGGCGGGGAAGACCCCCGAGCCCCCACCACGGCCGCAGACCACTCATCCCTGACGGTGCTCTCGCACCGGGTGCCGCCTCGGCGTTACGCCAGGCCCGCGTGCTCCATCGCCTCGACGCCCGCCCGCAGGGCCGCGAGCCGCTCGTCGAGGGTGAAACCGGCCGGGGCGAGGGTGAGGGTGGTGACCCCGGCCTCGGCGTACGCCGTCATCCGCTCGGCGATCCGCTCGACGGAGCCGAGCAGGGTGGTCTGGTCGATCAGCGAGTGCGGAACGGCGGCCGCGGCCCCGGCCTTGTCGCCGGCCAGGTACTTGTCCTGGATCTCGGCGGCCTCCTTCTCGTACCCCATCCGCTGCGCGAGCTGGTTGTAGAAGTTCTGCTTGCGGCTGCCCATGCCGCCGACGTACAGCGCGGTGTACGGGCGGAACACGTCGGCGAGGGCGTTCACGTCCTCGCCGAGGGCCAGCGGCAGGGTGGGGCAGACGTCGAAGCCGTCCATGGTCAGGCCGGCCTTCTCGCGGCCCGCCCGCAGATGACGGAGCGCGGTCTCCTCCAGGTGGTCGGCGGAGGGGAAGATCAGCAGCGCGCCGTCGGCGATCTCGCCGGTCTGCTCCAGGTTCTTCGGGCCGATCGCGGCGATGTAGAGCGGGATGTGCTCGCGCTGCGGGTGGACGGTCAGCTTGATGGGCTTGCCCGGGCCGCCCGGGAGCGGCAGGGTCCAGTGCTCGCCGTCGTAGCTGAGGCGCTCGCGGGTCATGGCCTTGCGGACGATCTCGACGTACTCGCGGGTCCGGGCGAGCGGCTTGTCGAACTTCACGCCGTACCAGCCCTCGGAGACCTGCGGTCCCGAGACGCCGAGACCGAGGCGGAACCGTCCGCCGGTCAGCGAGTCGAGGGTGGCGGCGGTCATCGCCGTCATGGCCGGCTGCCGGGCCGGGATCTGCATGATCGCGGAGCCCACGTCGATCCGCTCCGTCTTCGCCGCGACCCAGGCGAGGACGGTGGGCGCGTCGGAGCCGTACGCCTCCGCGGCCCAGCAGACGTCGTAGCCGAGGCGGTCCGCCTCCTGGGCGACGGCGAGGTTGTCGCCGTCCATTCCGGCGCCCCAGTAGCCGAGGTTGATGCCGAGCCGCATTCCACACACCTCTTACCCATCAGTAACGTCTCTGTGGGCCGGACTCTAGCGCGCGCCCGGGGCATCCGTCAGGGCACGGTTGTCCACAGGCTCTCTCCGCGTGGTGCCCTGGCCAGTAATCTCGCGCCCATGGAGCAGAGGCATCTCGGACGTACCGGCCTGCGTGTGTCGCGCATCGGACTCGGCACCCTCACCTGGGGCCGGGACACCGACGAGCACGACGCCGCCGAGCAGTTGAAGGCGTTCTGGGACGCGGGCGGCACGCTCGTGGACACCGCCGACGTGTACGGCGGGGGCGAGGCGGAGTACCTGCTCGGCCGTCTGATGGACCGGCTCGTGCCCCGCCAGGACCTCGTCCTGTGCACCAAGGCGGGCAGCGTGCCGGACCCCGACCGGCGCACCGACGGCTCGCGCGGCCACCTGCTCGCCGCGCTCGACGCCTCCCTCGACCGGCTCGGCACCGACCACGTGGACCTGTGGCAGCTGCACGCCTTCGACCCGTACACGCCCCTGGAGGAGTCCCTCCAGGCCCTCGACATCGCCGTACGCACCGGGCGCGCCCGGTACGCGGGCGTGGCGAACTTCTGCGGCTGGCAGCTGGCCAAGGCCGGCACCTGGCAGCTCGCCGGCGACCGCACCCGCCTCGCCGGGGCCCAGCTGGAGTACTCGCTCCTCCAACGCGGCGTCGAGCGCGAGGTGCTGCCGGCCGCCCTCGACCTCGGCATAGGCCTGCTGCCCTCGTCACCGCTCGGCCGCGGGGTCCTCACCGGCAAGTACCGCGCCGGGACCCCGACGGACTCCCGGGGCGCCTCGGAGACCATGGCGCCGTTCGTGGAGCCGTATCTCGACGACGCCGCGAGCCGGATCGTCGACGCGGTCACGACGGCCGCCGACGGCCTCGCGACGACCCCCCTCCACGTGGCCCTCGCCTGGGTCCGCGACCGGCCCGGCGTGACCGCCCCGATCGTCGGCGCGCGCACGGCACGGCAGCTCACGGCCGCGTTGTCGGTGGAGACCCTTAGTCTTCCTGACGAGATCTGTCGGGCGCTGGACGATGTGTCGGCGCCCGTGCACCGCTATCCGGATCACGACTGGAGCACCTTGTGACCGAGCCTTCCGGGGAGACCGCGCCCGAGGCCGTGGAACCCACCGAGGACGCGCAGAAGGCCACCGCCGAAGCCCGCCCCCCGGCCCCTGCCGAGGCACCTGCCACCTCCGAGGAGCCCACCGCGGCGGACACGGACGAGGCACCGGGCGACGCCGAGGAGCCGGACGCTTCCGCAGAGCCGGACGCGGGTGGGGAACCCGGCGCGGTTGAGGGGTCGGAGTCCTCCGCGGCCGAGGGGTCGGAGTCCTCAGCGGCCCCGGGTGCTTCCGACGGGTCGGGCTCTTCCGACGGGTCCGGCGCGGGTGAGGAACCCGGCGCGGCCGAGGGGGCGGACGCCTCCGAGGCCCCAAGCGCTTCCGATGAGCCCGACGCTTCCGCAGGGTCCGGCGCGGCCGAGGAGCCGGGAGCAGCCGGGGAGGCCGCCGGCGGGGCCGGGGGCGACGGGACGGCCGACGCGGCCGCCGCGCCCGAGTTGAGCGACGCGCAGGCCGAGCTCGCCGCGCAGCGGGAGCTGCGGGCGAGGATCGAGGCGCGGAAGGCGGAGAAGGAGGGCACGGTCGCGAGCGGTGCCAAGCTGAGCGGCACCGCGGCGGACCTGCTCGCGGCGGTACGGGCGGTGGAGGGCGGCGCTGCCTCGGGCAGCACCTTCTACGAGACCCCGGAGCCCGCCCCCCGGCGCCCCGCCCCCGAGGCGGCCCCGGCCCCGACCGTACGGCCCCCCGCGCCCGAGCGGGCCTCCGCGCCGGCACCCGGCACCACGGCCGCCGTGCGGGAGGTGCTGGCCAAGGGCGGCGCGCCCGAGGCGCTGGCCGGCCGGGTCGCCGCCGCGCTCGGCGAGAACGCGGCGGCGGCCCTGGGCGAGGACCCCTGGCAGCTGCTCGCGGTGCCCGGGGTGCGCCCCGAGCAGGCCGACGGTTTCGCGCGGGCGCTCCTCGGCGCCGCGTGCGGCCCCGGCGACCCGCGCCGGACGGTCGCGCTGACCGTGTGGCTGCTGGAGCGGGCCGCGCTCCAGGGTCACACCGCGCTGGAGATCCAGGCCGTGCGCGCCGGACTGGCCGGGCACGGGGTGCCCGACCCGGAGGAGGCCGTCGAGACGGCCGTCTCCGAGGCGGCGGTCCTCGTCTTCCAGGAGGAGGAGACGGCGGAGCCCGAGCCCGACGAGGACGGGGAACCGGCCGAGGAGCCGGAGCGGCCCGCCGCGGATGAGCCCGCCTCGCCCGTGCTGCTCGGGCTCGACCGGTACGCCCTCGCGGAGGAGAGCCTCGCGGACGGTCTCGCCCGCCTGGTCAAGACCGCGACGGCCGAGCCGTGGGAGGGCTCCGAACTCGAACGCGCCGCCGGTGCGCACGGGCTCGTCCTGCACACGGGCGGCGAGGCCTCCCGGGCCGAGCCGGTCGCGCTCGCGGAGGCGGCCCGCGCGCGGGGGCTCCGCGCCCTGGTCGCCGTGCACGGCGACGCCGGCCGGTCCGCGCTCGGCGACGCCGGGGCGGCCGCGGTGACGGTCGGCGGCCTGCTCTCCGGGGCGGCCGGTCCGGGCCGTGACGAGGACGGCGCCTTCGCCCTCGACCTGCTGGTGGTGCTCGACGCGCCGCAGCTGGACGTGGAGACGGCCGCGATGCTGGTGGAGTCCCTGCCGGACGGCTGCCGCCTGGTCCTGAGCGGCGACCCCGAGGTCCTGGGGGCACCGGGCGCCGGGCGGGTCTTCACCGACGCGCTCGCGGCCCGGGTGTGCCCCCGGATCGCCTCTCGGCTGCCCGACCCGGGGCCGCTCGGCGAGCTGGTCTCGGGCATCGGCGTGGGCGAGCTGAACCAGGTGGAGGCCCCCGGCAAGGAGGTCGTGATCGTCCCCGTGCGGGACGCCGGCGAGGCCGTGCACCGCACGGTCCAGCTGGTCGCCGACTCGGTGCCCCGGGCGATCGGAATCCCGTCCGAGCAGACCCAGGTGGTCACGGTCGGCCACGGCGGCTCCGCGGGCACCCGCGCGCTGAACGCCGCCCTCAAGCAGCGGCTCAACCCCGGCCCCGGCCGGTTCGGCGGCTACGACCCCGGCGACCGGGTCGCGTACGCGCCGGCTCCGGGCCGGACGGTGACGGGGACCGTGCTGTCGGCCGACGCCGAGGGGCTGCGCCTGCGGTGCGGCGACGAGGGGGTCCTCGTACCGAAGGAGCAGGTGGAGGCCACGCTGCGGCACGGCTGGGCGCTCACCGCGCACCAGGCCGCCGGGACGCGGTGGCCCGCGGTGGTCGTGGTGCTGCCCGGCGACGCCGCCGGCGGCCTGAGCCGGCCCTGGGTGTACACGGCCTTCGGCCGCGCCGAGCGCCACCTGTCGGTCGTGCACGGCGTGGACCAGGCCCTGGCCCGCGCGGTGGCCGAGGGGGTGGCCCCGGAGCGTACGACCCGACTGCGGCCGCTCCTGGAGGGGCTGCTCGCCACCCCCGAGGAGTAGCACCGGGAAACCGCACCGGGAACGGCCGGAGGGCCGGGCCACCGCACTGAGCGGTGACCCGGCCCTCCGTCGTCCTCCTGGGAACCGGCCCGGGAACCGCCTGAGGAGCCGGCTCTCAGGAACCGGCTCCCGCGTGCTGGTCGGCGCCGGCGACGGCCCTCCGCCCGCCGGGCCCGTCGTCCGCCCCGCCCTCGAAGTCCCCGTCCCGGTCCCCCTCGTCGTCCTCGTCCTCGTCCTCGTCGAAGACGGAGCTGACGTCGAAGCGGCAGACGATCCGCTCGGGGTCGGCGTGGTCGAAGGGGGCGTTGAGCCACTCCCCCGGTTCCGGGAGCTCGTCGGAGGCGGTGACCCACAGCGTGGAGTCGCCCTCCTCCAAACCGAACTCCTTGTGCCGGGAGGCGATCTCGTCCGGCTCGTACTCGCCGAAGAGCACCCCGAGCGCGGCGAGCGGCGACGCGCCCGCCCTGGCGGCCGCCCCGGTGGTCTGCTCGTCGGCGTCGAGCTCGGCGACGCGCCTGGCCTGGGCGAGCAGGCGCTGCGGTTCGGCCACCGCGTAATCGCGGCGGATCAGCAGGCTGAGGGCATGGGGTTCGTCAGGTCCGGCGTACGGCGGCAGGGCACCGTCCGCCCCGGGGATCTCGAAGGGAGTGACCTCGTCGTAGCGGTCGTAGAGGAGTTCGTCGTACGCCTCGGCCGCCGCGGCCAGGGCGTTGAAGGCCTCGTAGACGGCCGTGTCGTCGTCTCCCGTGCGGAGTTCGACCGCCGCGAGGTGACGGTCCAGTGCGGTCTTGACCGCCTCGGCGGCGGCACGTACCTCGGCAGCGGTGGGCTGCGCAGCATCAGACATGGGACAGACGCTATCCGTACCGGGCCGGTGCCCGCACAATAGATGCGATGCCGGAATACGAATTTGTCGATGTGTACGTGCCGCGCGGTGTCTCCCGCAAGGAGGCGACGCGGCTGCTGACCGACCATGCCGAGTACGGACACTGGGAGTTGGACCGCCTCAGCCTGCACCGGGACGGAAGCCGCAGGGTGCGGCTCAAGCGGCGGATCATCCGCCAGATCCGGGCGACCTGGTAGGCGGACGAGAAGGGGCCCCGCGGTGTGCGGGGCCCCTGTGCGTGGTGCGCGGTGCGCGGAGAGCGACGACTCAGGCCGCGCCGCGCGTCCGGCGATAGATCAGCGAGCCCGCCAGCAGCAGTCCCGCACCGGCCGGGACGATCACACCGAGCGGCCCCGCACCGGTCTCGGCGAGCTCCTCGGTGGGCCGGGGCGGCGTGATGCCGTGGGTACCGGGCGTGTTCGGACCGCCGTCGGTCCCGGGAGTACCAGGGGTGCCGGGAGTGCCAGGAGTACCCGGGGTGCCAGGCGTACCCGGAGTGCCAGGCGTACCGGGCGTTCCCGGAGTGCCGGGAGTACCCGGATTCCCAGGGGTTCCCGGAGTGCCAGGCGTACCAGGGGTTCCCGGAGTGCCAGGGGTTCCCGGGGTACCGGGGGTACCCGGCTCCTCCTCGCCGTATCCCGTGTCCCCGTCCCCGCCGCCGCCGTTGCCGCAGTCGTTGTCGGCGACGGCGTTGCCGAGGCCGACGCCGGTGAAGCTGTTGCCGCACACGTTGACCGGGACGTCGATCGGCACCTGGACGGTGTTACCGGAGCCCACACCGGGAGAGCCGCTGGTGTGGCCGCCCGCGGAGGAGCCGCTGCCGGGGCGGGAGGTGTTGGCACACCTGTTGCCCATCGCCGGATTCAGCAGTCCGACGACGTTGACGGTGTTTCCGCAGGCGTTCACCGGTGCGTGCACCGGGATCTGGACGGAATTGCCGGACGCGACGCCCGGGGAATTCGTGGCCGTACCGTTGGCTCCGGAATCGGCGTGCGCATAACCGCCGCCGACGGCGGCGAAAACGCCTCCGGCGGCTGCCACGGTGATAAGGCCCTTGCGCGTGACCTGTCGCATAGCTGTTCCCTGCTGCTCGGCTTCGAAAGAGTGCCACCGGGCGGAACACCCGGGGCGGAAATGGCCACCGGCCCCGGAGTGCATGGCACGCACTCCGGGGCCGGACCGGCTCACACCCTCACGGGGCGAGGCACAACGTCAGGCGTTGACGCAGGTGTTGCCGAAGGCGGGGTTCAGCAGCCCGATCACGGAGACCGTGTTGCCGCACACGTTCACGGGGACGTGAACCGGCACCTGGACGACGTTGCCCGAGAGGACACCGGGGGAACCGATGGCGGCACCCTGGGCACCCGCGTCGGCAACGGCCATGCCCGCACCCGCGAGAACGAGACCGCCCGTGGCAGCCGCAGCAGCGACGACCTTCTTGATCATTATTCCTCCTAGTTGGAAATGCGGCCCCAGCCGCGGACCGCACACCTGTAACGAGGGGGAATGGTGGGGGCTACGAGCCCCCGTGGTCATTCACTCTTTCCGGTCACACGCAAACGCACGGACGAATTCGGCGGCCTTCCTCAGCAGGCGTCGATGAAGCGGTCCAGGACGCGGACGCCGAACTTCAGGCCGTCGACCGGGACCCGCTCGTCGACGCCGTGGAACATGCCGGCGAAGTCGAGCTCCGGCGGCAGCTGGAGCGGGGCGAAGCCGAAGCAGCGGATGCCGAGGTCGTCGAAGGACTTGGCGTCGGTGCCGCCGGAGAGCATGTACGGCACGGCGCGGGCGATCGGGTCCTCGGCGCCCAGCGCCAGCTGCATGGCGTCGACCAGGGCGCCGTCGAAGCTGGTCTCCAGGGCCTTGTCGCCGTGCACGTCCTCGCGCTTCACGCGGGGCCCGAGGATCCGGTCGAGGTCGGCCAGGAACTCCTGCTCGTACCCGGGCAGGAAGCGGCCGTCGACGTGCGCCGTGGCCTGGCCGGGGATCACGTTCACCTTGTAGCCGGCGCCGAGCATGGTCGGGGCGGCCGAGTTCCGCAGGGTGGCGCCGACCATCTTGGCGATGCCGCCGAGCTTGGCGAGCGTGCCGTCCATGTCCTCGGGGTCGAGCGGGGTGCCCAGCGCGTCCGAGAGCTCGTCCAGGAAGGACCGCACGGTCTTGGTGACCCGCACGGGCCACTGGTGGCGTCCGAGGCGGCCCACGGCCTCGCAGAGCTCCGTGATGGCGTTGTCGTCGTTGGTCATCGAGCCGTGGCCCGCGGTGCCCTCGACGGTCAGCCGCATCCAGTGCATGCCCTTCTGGGCCGTCTCGACCAGGTAGAGGCGCAGGTTCTCGTTCACCGTGAACGAGAAGCCGCCGACCTCGCCGATCGCCTCGGTGACCCCGTCGAACAGGTCCCGGTGCTTGTCGACGAGGTGCCGGGCGCCGTACGTGCCGCCGGCCTCCTCGTCGGCGAGGAAGGCGAGGACGATGTCGCGCGGGGGCTTGCGGCCGCTGCGCAGCCGGTCCCGTACGACCGCGAGGGTCATCGCGTCCATGTCCTTCATGTCGACGGCCCCGCGGCCCCACACGCACCCGTCGGCGACCTCGCCGGAGAAGGGGTGGTGGGTCCAGTCCTCGGCATTGGCCGGAACGACGTCGGTGTGGCCGTGGATGAGCAGGGCCGGCCGCGACGGGTCCTCGCCCTCGATGCGGGCGACGGTGGAGGCCCGCCCCTTGTGCGACTCGATGATCTTCGGCTCGAGTCCGACCTCCGCGAGCTTCTCCGCGACGTACTCGGCCGCCGCCCGCTCACCCGGGCCCGAGTGGTCGCCGTAGTTGCTGGTGTCGATGCGGATGAGATCGCGACAGAGGTCGACGACCTCGTCCTCGCCCCTGACGCCCTGCGCCGTCTTCGACTCGCTCACGCTGCTTCCTCCCACTACGTGCCCCACGTGCTTGCTGGTGGTCGCCCCCATCCTCCCGCGCGCCCCCCTCACCCCCCAAGGGCGCCCGTCGGCCGACATGCGGCTGTCACATGACAGCGGCCGAGAGGGGGTGGTGATCGACCCCCTCAGATCTTTGCTATTGTTCTGTTCGTCGGAAGGGCCGAGCGGCCAAGAAGACAAAACACCTAGTCCGGGTGGCGGAATGGCAGACGCGCTAGCTTGAGGTGCTAGTGCCCTTTATCGGGCGTGGGGGTTCAAGTCCCCCCTCGGACACCAACGAAAGACCCCACATCATGTGGGGTCTTTCTCGTTACGGCGGTAGGTCCCGGTGCGACGCAGATCCAAGGCCCCTTCTTCTCCCCTCCCCCAGCGGAACGGGATCGATCCCGTACGGGTGCGGTTGCCGGAGGATCCCGAGGGGGTCTGGGGGACGGTCGGGGAGCATTTGGTCGCGCGGTACGGCGGGGCGATCGGGGTCGGGCGGGTCGAGGAGATGTTGGCGGGGGGCCGGTTCGTCGGGGTGGACGGGCCGGTGGGTGGGGACGAGCCGTACGCGGTGGGGCGGTACGTGTGGTTCCACCGGGACTTTCCCGTGGAGAGGGAGGTGCCGTTCCCGGTCGGGGTGGTGCATCGCGACGAGCAGATCGTGGTGGTGGACAAGCCGCATTTCCTGGCGACGATGCCGCGGGGGCGGCATGTGACGGAGACGGCGCTGGCGCGGCTGCGGCGGGATCTGGGGCTGCCGTTCCTGCAACCGGCGCATCGGCTGGACCGGTTGACGGCGGGGTTGGTGCTGTTCGTGGTGCGGCCGGAGGACCGGGGGGCGTATCAGACGCTGTTCCGGGACCGGGTGGTGCGCAAGGAGTACGAGGCGGTGGCCGGGTACGTCCCGGGGGTGGAGCTGCCGGTGACCGTGCGGAGCAGGATGGAGAAGGAGCGCGGGGTGATGGCGGCCCGGGAGGTGGCGGGCGAGCCGAACGCCGAGAGCCGGATCGAGCTGGTGGAGCACGCGGGCGGTCTCGGGCGGTACCGGCTGCTGCCCGTGACCGGGCGGACGCATCAGCTGCGGGTGCACATGAACGGGCTCGGGCTGCCGATCCTGCACGATCCGGTGTATCCGGTGGTGCGTGAGGACGGGCCGGAGGACTTCGGGCGGCCGCTGCAACTGCTGGCGCGAACGCTGGAGTTCACCGACCCGTTCACGGGTGTGGCGATGCGTTTCGAGAGCCGGCTGGCTCTCAGTGGCCTCGGTTGATCCACTCCTGGAGGTGGGGAGCCTCGGCGCCGATCGTGGTCGGGTCGCCGTGGCCGGTGCGGACGACGGTCTCCGGGGGCAGGGTGAGGAGCTTCTCGCGGATCGAGTCGACGATCGTCGGGAAGTCGGAGAAGGACCGGCCGGTGGCGCCGGGGCCGCCCTGGAAGAGGGTGTCGCCGGTGAAGACGGTGCCCAGGTCGGGGGCGTACAGGCAGACCGCTCCGGGAGCGTGACCCGGGGTGTGGAGGACCGTGAGGTCGGTGCCGGCGATGGTGAGGACCTGGCCGTCGGCGAGGTCGCCGTCGGGGCTGTGGTCGGGGTGGGTCTGCTTCCAGAGGGGCTGGTCGGCGGGGTGGAGCAGGATGCGGGCGCCGGTGGCGGCCGCGAGCGCCGGGGCCGCGTCGACGTGGTCGTTGTGGGCGTGGGTGCAGACGATCGCGCGGAGGGCGCGGCCGTCGAGGGCGGCGAGGATGGCGTCGGCGTCGTGGGCGGCGTCGATGACGATGGCCTCGGTGTCGTCGCCGACGATCCAGACGTTGTTGTCGACGTCCCAGGTGCCGCCGTCGAGGCTGAAGGTGCCGGAGGTGACGAGGTGGTCGATGCGGGCGGTCATCACAGCACCACCACCGAGCGGAGGACGTCGCCCTCGTGCATGCGGGCGAAGGCCTTCTCGACCTCGCCGAGGCCGATGGTCTCGGTGACGAAGGCGGCGAGGTCGATGCGGCCCTGCTGGTGCAGGTCGATGAGCATCGGGAAGTCGCGGGACGGCAGGCAGTCGCCGTACCAGGAGGACTTCAGGGCGCCGCCGCGGCCGAAGACGTCGAGGAGGGGCAGTTCGAGCTGCATCTCGGGGGTGGGGACGCCGACGAGGACGACGGTGCCGGCGAGGTCGCGGGCGTAGAAGGCCTGGCGGTACGTCTCCGGGCGGCCGACGGCCTCGATGACGACGTCGGCGCCGAAGCCGCCGGTGAGCTCGCGGATCGCCTCGACGGCGTCGGTGGAACGGGAGTTGACGGTGTGCGTGGCGCCCATCGCCGTGGCCGTCTCCAGCTTCCGGTCGTCGATGTCGACGGCGATGATCCTGGCGGCTCCGGCGAGGCGGGAGCCGACGATCGCCGCGTCGCCGACGCCGCCGCAGCCGATGACGGCGACGGTGTCGCCGCGGCCGACGTTCCCGGTGTTGATGGCGGCGCCGATGCCGGCCATGACGCCGCAGCCGAGGAGGCCGGCCACCTCGGGGGCGACGGCGGGGTCGACCTTGGTGCACTGGCCGGCGGCGACGAGGGTCTTCTCGGCGAAGGCGCCGATGCCGAGGGCCGGGGAGAGCTCCGTGCCGTCGAGCAGGGTCATCTTCTGCTTCGCGTTGTGGGTGGCGAAGCAGTACCAGGGGCGGCCGCGCAGACAGGCGCGGCAGGTGCCGCACACGGCGCGCCAGTTGAGGATCACGAAGTCGCCGGGGGTCACGTCGGTGACTCCCTCGCCGACCGACTCGACGATTCCGGCGGCCTCGTGGCCGAGCAGGAAGGGGAAGTCGTCGTTGATGGCGCCCTGCTTGTAGTGGAGATCGGTGTGGCAGACGCCGCAGGCCTGGATCTTCACGACGGCCTCGCCGGGGCCGGGGTCGGGGATGACGATGGTCTCGACCCGTACCGGTTCGTTCCTGCCGGGGGCGATGACTCCCTGGACGTGCTGCGGCATCGCGAACTTCCTTTTCTCCGAACGGATCTTGTAAGGCTCCTGCGTACCACTATCTCCTGACAAAAGGCGAGACCCCCGCAGGCCGTGCCCGCGGGGGTCCCGCCGTTCCCGTGACGGGAGGTCAGTCGCGGTGCGTCGCGGCGGTCGTGCGGACCCGGCGGCGGACCAGGAACCAGCCGCCGACGAGGGCGGCCGCGATGAGCGGCAGGAGGTTCACGGTGGTGCGGCCGATGCCGCCGTCCATCCACATGAGGACGAGGACGGAGGCGAGGAAGCCCAGGGTGACGATCTGGGTGTACGGGGCCCAGGGCAGGTTGTAGCCGGGGCGGGTGAGCTTGCCCTGCTCGGCGCTGCGCCAGAAGAGCAGCGAGCAGACCATGATCATGGCCCAGGTGCCGATGATGCCGATGGAGGCGAGGTTGAGGACCAGCTCGAAGGCCTCGCCGGGCATGACGTAGTTGAGGGCGACGCCGAGGACGCCGAAGCCGGCGGTGAGCAGGATGCCGCCGTAGGGCACGCCGCCCTTGTTCATGACGCCGGTGAACCGGGGCGCGGAGCCGGACAGCGACATGGAGCGCAGGATGCGGCCGGTGGAGTACAGGCCCGAGTTGAGGCTGGAGAGGGCGGCGGTGAGGACGACGAGGTTCATCACGCCCGCGGCGCCGGGGATGCCCAGCTTGTCGAAGACGGTGACGAAGGGGCTCTGGTCGCCGGAGTAGGCCGTGTACGGCAGGAGCACGGCGAGCAGGATCACGGAGCCGACGTAGAAGAGGCCCACGCGCCACATGATCGAGTTGATCGCCTTCGGCATGATCTTCTCGGGGTTCTCGGTCTCGCCGGCGGCGACGCCGCACAGTTCGACGGAGGCGTACGCGAAGACGACGCCCTGGATGAGCAGCAGCATCGGCATCACGCCCTGGGGGAAGATGCCGCCGTTGTCGGTGATGTTGGCGAGGCCCGGGGTGTGGCCGCCGACGTCGTGCGAGGTCACGATGAGGAAGATGCCGACGAGCATGAAGGCGACGAGGGCGGCGACCTTGATGATCGCGAACCAGAACTCCATCTCGCCGAAGTACTTCACGGAGATGAGGTTGGCGGCGAGGACGACCGCGAGGGCGACGAGGGCGAGGATCCACTGGGGGACGTCGCTGAACATCGACCAGAAGTGGGCGTAGGTGGCGGCCGCGGTGATGTCGGCGACGGCGGTGGTCGACCAGTTGAGGAAGTAGAGCCAGCCGGCCGTGTAGGCGCCCTTCTCGCCCATGAACTCACGGGCGTAGGAGACGAACGCGCCGGAGGAGGGGCGGTAGAGCACCAGCTCGCCGAGGGCGCGCACCACGAAGAAGGCGAAGAGGCCGCAGACCGCGTAGGCGATGAAGAGGGACGGGCCGGCCTGGGACATCCGGCCGCCGGCGCCCAGGAAGAGGCCGGTGCCGATCGCGCCGCCGATGGCGATCATGTTGATGTGCCGGGACTTGAGGTCCTTGCGGTATCCGGCGTCGCCTGCGTCGACGTGGGGGGCGGCGGCCGGGTTCGCCGGCGCGGCGGACAGCGGCTCGGCCGCGGTGACGCGGTCAGTCATGGAGTTGTTCGCCTTCGTGAGGGGGAACGGTGCGGTGCCCGGCCGTGCCCGGTGGGGGTTTCCCCGGCACGGCCAGCGCACATCCTCACGGCAGGGAGTGACGATGACAGTGGCGCATGTCACTGAACGCCCTTATTTGAGCTAGTTCAGAGCTTTACGGAGCCAGTACGTCCAGTTCCTGGAGGGCGCCGACCGCGATCTGCCGGGTGAGCTCCTCGGCGCGGGCCGCGTCCCGCTCCCGCACGGCCTCGGCGACCTGGACGTGGAGGGTGACGGCCGCCGGGTCGGGGTCCTCGAACATCACGTGGTGGTGGGTGCGGCCGGTCAGGACCTCGGCGACGACGTCGCCGAGGCGGGCGAACATCTCGTTCCCGGAGGCGTTGAGCACGACCCGGTGGAAGGCGATGTCGTGGACGAGGTACTCCTCCAGACGCCGGCCCCGCGAGGTGGCGACCATCCCGAGGGCCTGCTCGGTGAGCTCGCGGCACTGGTCGGGGGTGGCGTGGAGGGCGGCCAGGCCGGCGGCGACGGGTTCGACGGCCGAGCGGAGCACGGTGAGCGAGCGGAGCTGGCGGGGGCGGTCCGCGCCGGCCAGGCGCCAGCGGATGACCTGGGGGTCGTACACGTTCCAGCTGGCGGTGGGGAGCACGGTCACGCCGACCCGGCGGCGGGACTCGACGAGGTGCATGGACTCCAGGACGCGGACGACCTCGCGGACCACGGTCCGGGAGACGTCGAAGCGCTGGGCGAGCTCGTCGGTGCGCAGCACGGTGCCGGGCGGGTACTCCCCCGCGGTGATCGCGAGGCCCAGGGTGGCGAGGACGTGGGAGTGGAGCCCCTGGGCCGGTGTCGTCATGGTGGCAAGCCTATGCGCGCGGGTGCCGGTGATCACACCCGGGAATTAAAAGTACGACTTTTATGTCACAGCCTCTTGAATACGTCGTACTCAATGGGTTTCATGAGCGCGACGGATTCACCGAATCGATGTCGAAGAAGACAGCGAGGCACCCCCCATGAGCACCACCCCCCTCACCGCACCCCCGGTCGTCGTCGTCATGGGCGTCGCCGGGACCGGCAAGACCACCATCGGTCCGCTGGTCGCGGAGGCCCTCGGCCTGCCGTACGCGGAGGGCGACGACTTCCACCCGGCGGCCAACGTCGCCAAGATGTCGGCCGGCGTCCCGCTGGACGACACGGACCGGGGGCCCTGGCTCGACGCCATCGGGGAGTGGGCGCACGGCCGGGCCGGGCTCGGCGGCGTGGTGAGCAGCTCCGCGCTGAAGCGGACCTACCGGGACCGGCTCCGTGCCGCCGCCCCCGGGGTCGTCTTCCTGCATCTGACCGGTGACCGGGACCTGATCGAGGGGCGGATGGCCGCACGCAAGGGCCACTTCATGCCCACGGCGCTCCTCGACTCCCAGTTCGCCACCCTGCAGCCGCTGCAGGACGACGAGGCCGGCGTCGCCGTCGACGTCTCCGGCACCCCGGAGGAGATCACCGTCCGCGCCGTCACCGCGCTGCGCGGCCTGCCCGGCTGACCTCTTCCGTACCCCCGTACTCCCGTCCCCCCCGCTCTCCTGCACGTACGAAGGACCCACCGTGACCAGTCTCAGTGTCGAGACCCTGGCAGCGGACGCCGCCGAACCGATCACCTCGGCAGGCAACGCCCAGCTCGGGATCGCCGTGCTCGCCGGCATCGCCGTCATCGTCCTGCTCATCACCAAGTTCAAGATGCACGCGTTCCTGGCGCTGACCATCGGGTCGCTCGCGCTCGGCGCGTTCGCCGGTGCGCCGCTCGCCGCCACCATCAAGTCGTTCAGCACCGGACTCGGCAACACCGTGGCCGGCGTGGGCGTGCTGATCGCGCTCGGCGCGATCCTCGGCAAGCTGCTCGCCGACTCCGGCGGCGCCGACCAGATCGTCGACACGATCCTGGCGAAGACCGGCAAGCGGGCCATGCCGTGGGCGATGGTCCTGATCGCCTCGGTGATCGGCCTGCCGCTCTTCTTCGAGGTCGGCATCGTCCTGCTGATCCCGGTCGTGCTCATGGTCGCCAAGCGCGGCAACTACTCGCTGATGCGGATCGGCATCCCGGCCCTGGCCGGCCTCTCCGTGATGCACGGCCTGATCCCGCCGCACCCCGGCCCGCTCGTCGCGATCGACGCGGTCGGCGCCAACCTGGGCGTGACGCTGGCGCTCGGCCTGGTCGTCGCCGTCCCGACGGTGATCATCGCCGGTCCGGTCTTCTCCAAGTACGCCGCCCGCTGGGTGGACATCCAGGCCCCCGAGAACATGATCCCGGCGCGGCCCTCCGAGGACCTGGAGAAGCGCCCGAGCTTCGGCGCCACCGTCGCGACCATCCTGCTGCCCGTCGTCCTGATGCTGGTCAAGGCGCTCGTCGACATCGTGGTCGACGACCCCGAGAACGGCGTGCAGAAGGTCACCGACGTCATCGGCTCGCCGCTGATCGCCCTCCTCGCGGCCGTCATAGTCGGCATGTTCACGCTGGGCCGGGCCGCCGGCTTCACCAAGGAGCGGATCTCCTCCACCGTCGAGAAGTCCCTCGCCCCCATCGCCGGCATCCTGCTGATCGTCGGCGCGGGCGGCGGCTTCAAGCAGACCCTGATCGACATCGGCGTCGGCCAGATGATCCTCGACCTCTCCAAGAGCTGGTCGATCCCGGCCCTGCTGCTCGCCTGGCTGATCGCGGTCGCGATCCGGCTCGCGACCGGCTCGGCCACCGTGGCGACGATCTCCGCGGCCGGCCTGGTGGCCCCGCTCGCCGAGGGCATGTCGACCGGTGAGGTCTCGCTGCTCGTCCTCGCGATCGGCGCCGGCTCGCTCTTCTTCAGCCACGTCAACGACGCCGGGTTCTGGCTGGTGAAGGAGTACTTCGGCATGAGCGTCGGCCAGACCGTCAAGACCTGGTCGGTGATGGAGACGATCATCTCGGTCGTCGGCATCGTGATCGTGCTGCTGCTGTCGCTGGTGTTGTAGCCGGGCTCCTCGCGTACGGCCCCGAGGGCCGGTCACGGCTGACAGACTGTCGGCCATGACCGGCCCTCACGCGCTCAAGCCCTTCCTCCTCGCCTTCCCCGGCCCGCTCCGGGACCGGCTCGTCGCCGCCGTCCTCTCCGGCGAGAAGGTCGCCACGACCGGGCTCCTCGCGGAGTGGCTCATCGAGGGCGAGGACCTGCCCGAGCCCGGCGAACGCTCGGCGCTCGTCGACTCCGACGGCCGCGAGGTCGCCGTCGTCGAGGTGACCGAGGTCCGGGTCCTGCCGCTCGCCGAGGCCGACCTGCAGCTCGCCCTCGACGAGGGCGAGGGCTACCTGTCGGTCCCCCAGTGGCGCGCCGCGCACGAGGACTTCTGGCACAGCGACGAGATGCGCGAGGGACTCGGGGACCCGGACTTCACCGTGGACGACGCGACGATGCTGGTGGTGGAGCGGTTCCGGGTGGTGGAGCGGCTTCAGGGGAACTGACGATCGAGGACGGTGAGAAGGGTCGCGGCGCAGTCGCGGATCACCTGGTCGTCGCTCTCGACGGTTCGGCGGAGGAGCGAGAGGAACTCGGGGTCGTCGCGGCGGAGGTCGGCGAGGACGCGGAGGGCGGTGAGCCGGACCTCCGTGTCGGAGTCGTGGTCGAAGCGGTCCTGGGCCGTGGCAGCGATGTCCGGACCTCGGGAACCCCCTCGGAGCGCTTCGACGAGGTCCTGGAGGGCGGCGAGCCGGACGTCGGAGTTCTCGTCGTGCACGGCGCGGTCGAAGACCACGCCCACGGCCTCCGGATCATCGCCGTACCTCGCCACGAGCCAGTAGAACGTCCCGGCCCTGACGTCTCCCTCGGGATGGTTCATCGCCCGGTCGATGAGCAGGTCCCGTGTGCTGTCGGGATCCACGTCCATCAGCGTGTACAGGGCATGCGCCCGGACCTCCTCGCTCGGATCGTTACGGAGCCTCTCGACGAGGATGTCCCGCATCGCCGGGACGTCATCCGCGAACCGCACGGCGAGCGTCAGGGCGAACTCCCGGACGTCGTCGTCCTCGTCGCGCGCCAAGCGGTCCGCCACCAGTTCGGAGAGTCTCTCGTCGCGGTCACCCGCCGCGAGGCAGCGCAGCGCGGCAATCCTGACCTCGGGGGCCGGGTGTCCCACGAGTTCGCCCAGGAGCGCGTGCGCGCCGGGGGCGTCCGACCCGATCGAACCGACGGCATCGACGGCGGCGGCCACGACGTGAGGACTCTCGTCGCTCACCAGTCGGTCCCACACGAGCGCCCGGGCGGCCGGATCGTCGGCCGCACCCTGTTCCAGAGCGGACAGCGCCCTGACGCGCGTGTCCGGATCCTCGTCCCGGAGGTCGTCCCGCAGCATCGCCATGACCCGAGCCGAGCCTTCGGGCTGTGCGAGAAGCCGGCCGGCGGCCTGCTGACGCACCGCGGGGTAGGGGTCGTCGAGGGCTCGCTCGAACGCGGCGCGTACGTCGGGGGTGTCCCGCGCGTGGCGGGCCAGGCATTGAAGGGCCGCGACTCTCACCCGGGGGGAGGCGTCGTGGGCCAGGCGCTCGGCCGCCAGCCGCGACATCCACTCGGGGTCGACGTCGCGCTCGTACCCCAGCCGCGTCAGCAGGGTCGCCCGCACGGTGGCGCTCGCGTCCTCGCGTGCACGGCACGCGATCGCCTCCAGGGGTCCGCGTTCGGTGCCCTTCCTCAGGAGGAGCAGCCCGGCGGCGGCGATCCTCTGCAAGGGGTCGCCGCTCGTCCGCATCGTCTCGGCCAGGTGTACGCCGT
The DNA here is from genome assembly GCF_042262805.1 of Streptomyces sp. NPDC056361. Taxonomy (NCBI): domain Bacteria; kingdom Bacillati; phylum Actinomycetota; class Actinomycetes; order Kitasatosporales; family Streptomycetaceae; genus Streptomyces; species Streptomyces sp. NPDC056361. The sequence continues at coordinate 11,144 of NZ_JBHJQI010000037.1, read as the reverse complement.
GCGGCGTGCCCTCCGGCGTTCCCAGGAAGAGGAAGATCTCCGTGGCCAACTGAGTGGTGGAGTTGACCGACGGGACCCTGTCCCCGTCGGTCGACTCGGGGCCGCTCCGGCTCCCGAGCCACCGCAGGCACTCGTCCCTGCCGGCCCAGTTTCCGCCGATGGCCATCAGTACCGGCCCCAAGGCGCCCACTGAGTCGTACGGGTAGAAGAAGGTGACCCCCAGTGCTCCGGCGAGGTCGAAGAGCCGGATCACCGCCCTCGCCATCGCCCTGCTCTGCGCGGCGAGCGCGCCGAGCCGTCGCACCTCCGCGAGGCAGCGCGCCACGAAGAGCACCTCGACGAACGCCCGGTCACCATGGTCCCCCAACGGCACGGCGATGGCGCGCGGCGCCAGCAGCCGGTCGATCACCCCCGCCACGAACCGCTCGTCCAGCAGTCCCACGAGCAGCAGCAGGATCTCCTGCCACGTCGGGTCGTGGACCTTGTCCGCGAAGAGGTGCTGGAGGTCGGTCTCCGACAGGCTGCGTTCCTGGTTGAAGCGGTGGGCCAGGTCCGTCGCCGCCAGGTACTCCAGGAACGTGCGGTGGACGAAGCCGTAGATCTCGCCGCCGTAGCGGCTGAGGATGAAGTTGCGGTGGCGGAACTGGTCGAGCATCACGCGGGCCGCCGGCGCCGCGCGGTCCGGCGGGAGGGCGTACCGGTCCCTCAGGTACTCCTCGAAGCTCTTGAGGAGGTCGGGGCCCGCGATGTGGTTGCCGGAGATGCCACCGTGGCCCTCCTGCATCCGGCGGGCGATGAGACGCAGGAGTTCGCGTTTGTCCTCGGGGCCGAGGTACGGGAGGTGCTCCTCCACCTGGCGGTCCTTGAGGTACTTGCTGGGGTCCCAGTGCTCCACGAGGACGTCGACGGCGTGCTCGTACACCGTGCGCCGGTCGCGCGGGAGTTCGCGGCGGCGGCCGATGATGGCGAGGATCGTGAGGATCAAGGGGTTGCCCGCGAGTTCGCGGACCGAGGTCGACGCGTCGACGGCCGTGGTGACGCGTTCGACGAGTTTTCGGGCCTGGTCCGGCTCGTCCGGGCACGCGAGGGCGAACCACTGGTCCGCGAACGCGCCGATCTGCGCTCGGTCGAGGTCCTGGAGCATGAAGTTGCCGAAGCCCGCGCCGTCCAGGACGGCCCGCTGGTAGCCGTAGCCGCGTGAGGTGACGACGATCCGGGCCCGGGGGTGGCGGGCCGCGAAGCCCGCGATGCGGCGGGTGACCGCATCCCTGACGTCCTTCTCGAACAGCTCGTCCAGGCCGTCGAAGACCACGAGGGCGGTGTACGGGCCCTCCCCCGCCAGGAGCGTCGTCAGCGTCTCCGGCGGAAGTCCGAGGCCCTCCGTCGCGTACTGGTGGGCGAGGTAGTCCTCGAACGTCCGCTCGCGCCAGGCGGGCTGCGCGTACTCCCGGAGTTCGACGATCAGCGGGAGGCTGCCGCGCAGGGCGTCGAGGCCCTCGGGGGGTTCGGGGGAGGTGAGGACGAGTGCCAGGTAGCGGGCCAGGGTGGACTTGCCGGAGCCCGGGTTGCCGAGCAGGACGACGCGGTCGTGCTCGGGAGTCGTCAGGACGTCCAGTACGGGCAGCGGCGGCCGCTCCTTGTACGCGCGGCGGACACGGTCGACCGTCTCGCGGTCGATGCCGGGCGGCAGGTCGTGGAGCTCCACCTCGGCCGGGTCCATGAGACGGCGCAGGAGTTCCTGCGGCAGTTCCACGGGCGGCGGGTCGGCCCGTACGGACTGGGGGACGAAGACGTCCCGCAGCTGCAGGACCGGGCGCTCGTCCTGCTCCCGGAGCGGGGTGAGGACCTCCAGGTCGAGGCGGCCGTAGCGCTGGCGGACGCGGGTGGCGTAGGCCTCGCGGGCCGACTCGATCTCCGGCGCGACGGGCTGGGGCGGGACGGATCCGATGGTGAGGTGGATGTCGCCCCGGACCTGGCTGATCTGGGTGAGGGGCCCCTGGACGGTTGCTTCGGACGCTGTCTGGAGCGCCTTCCGGCGCTTGAAGAAGCCCCTCATGGCGTGGAGGAGGTCGGCGGTTCGATGCGGACCGAGCCGCCCACCCCGTCGATCTGGTGGAGGTCCCCCGCCGTGCGGGCGCCGTGGGCCGACTGCGTTCCGCCGCCTTGTCCCTCGGCGGGGGCGGCCGTCGGCGGGCTGCCCGTGCCGCCGCCTCCGGACGTAATGGCCACGTCCCCCTTGACGTTGGTGATCTGATGCAGCGATCCCCCGGTGACGGCGTGGTCCGCCGACTGCGCGGGGCCCCGGTTGAGGAGGCCCACGAGGGTCAGCGCGAAGCCCGCCACCGTGAAGAACAGGCTGAGGACGCTACTCCACTTGTCCGCCGCGTCCAGGCCCTGGAGGACCAGGAAGGCCGCCAGGCCACCCAGAGCCAGGACAGCGCCGACGAGCGTGAACACCAGACGTTTTGTCACCTCGTCATCTTGCCCCGGCGGAGTGCTCCGCGTCAGCCGACCGCCTTCGCCGCCGCGCGGCCGGCGGCGCGGCCCGAGAAGATGCAGCCGCCGAGGAAGGTGCCTTCGAGGGAGCGGTAGCCGTGGACGCCGCCGCCGCCGAAGCCGGCGGCCTCGCCGGCGGCGTAGACGCCGGCGAGGGGGTCGCCGGTGGGGGTGAGGACACGGGAGTCGAGGTCGGTCTCCAGGCCGCCGAGGGACTTGCGGGTGAGGATGTTGAGGCGTACGGCGATGAGCGGGCCGGCCTTGGGGTCGAGGATGCGGTGGGGGGCGGCCGTGCGGATGAGTTTGTCGCCGAGGTACTTGCGGGCGCCGCGGATGGCGGTGACCTGGAGGTCCTTGGTGAAGGGGTTGGCGATCTCGCGGTCGCGGGCGGTGATCTCGCGGCGGAGGGCGGCCTCGTCGATGAGCGGCTCGTCGGTGAGGGCGTTCATGCCGCGGACGAGGGCGGAGAGGTCGTTCTCGACGACGAAGTCGACGCCGCGGTCCATGAAGGCCTGGACGGGCGCGGGCACGTCGGCGCGGGCGCGGCCGAGGACGTCGCGGACGGACTTGCCGGTGAGGTCGGGGTTCTGCTCGGAGCCGGAGAGGGCGAACTCCTTGCCGATGATCCGCTTGTCGAGGACGAACCAGGTGTGGTCGTGGCCGGTCCGCATGATGTGTTCGAGGGTGCCGAGGGTGTCGAAGCCGGGGAAGAGCGGGACGGGGAGCCGCTTGCCGGTGGCGTCGAGCCAGAGGCTGGACGGTCCGGGGAGGATGCGGATGCCGTGCCGGGCCCAGATGGGGTCCCAGTTCTCGATGCCCTCGGTGTAGTGCCACATCCGGTCGCGGTTGATGTGGTGGGCGCCGGCCTTCTCGGCGATGCCGAGCATGAGGCCGTCGACGTGGGCGGGGACGCCGGAGAGCATGCGGGCGGGCGGGGTGCCGAGGCGGGCGGGCCACTGGGAGCGGACGAGGTCGTGGTTGCCGCCGATGCCGCCGGAGGTGACGATCACGGCCTGGGCGCGCAGCTCGAAGGTGCCGGTGGCCTCGCGGCCGCTGGCGGTGCCGCGGGCGGCGGTGGAGGGTTCCAGGATCTCGCCGGTGACGGTGTCGACGGCGCCGCCGGTGCGGCCGAGGCCGGTGACGCGGTGGCGGAAGCGGAGCCGGACGAGGCCGCGGGCGACGCCTTCGCGGACCTTCCGCTCGAAGGGGGCGACGAGGCCGGGGCCGGTGCCCCAGGTGATGTGGAAGCGGGGTACGGAGTTGCCGTGGCCGTTGGCGTCGTAGCCGCCGCGCTCGGCCCAGCCGACCACGGGGAAGAAGCGCACCCCGCGCGCGTGGAGCCAGGAGCGCTTCTCGCCGGCGGCGAAGTCGACGTACGCCTCGGCCCACTTCCTCGGCCAGTGGTCCTCGGTCCGGTCGAAGCCTGCGGTGCCGTACCAGTCCTGGAGGGCGAGGGCGTGGCTGTCCTTGACGCGCATCCGGCGCTGCTCGGGCGAGTCGACGAGGAAGAGCCCGCCGAAGGACCAGTGGGCCTGGCCGCCGAGGGACTGCTCGGGTTCCTGGTCGAGGAGGATCACGGTGCGGCCGGCGTCGACCAGCTCGGCGGTGGCGACGAGACCGGCGAGGCCGGCCCCGATCACGATCACATCAGCGTCGTAGGACATGGACCGCATCTTGGATACACGGATGTATCGAGTCAACCGTTTCGCCCCGTCCGGGGCCCTCCCGTTTTCTAATGTCGGGCATTAATATGGATGTATGGCAAGGACGTCAGGGCCCGAGACCCGGGACAAACTGATCCGCGCGGCGGAGGAACTCTTCGCCTCCCGAGGCGTCGACGGCGCACAGCTGCGGGACGTCGTGGCCCTGGCCGGGCAGGCGAACCCCTCCGCGGTGCAGTACCACTTCGGCTCGCGCGCCGGGCTGCTCGACGCGGTGATGGCCGGCCGCCAGGCACGTACGGAAGAGGTGCTCACCCCCCTCTTCGAAGCCGCCGGCGACGAACTGAAGGCCCTGGTCGCCGCCCTCGTCACCGCCGAGGCGAGCGAACTGCGCACCGACCGCGGCCGCCGCTGCCTGCGGATCTCCGCCCAGCTCAGCCACGAGAGCGGCGTACGCACCCGCACCCCCCATCCCACGCTCGCCGGCACCGCCTACTGGCGCCTGATCGAGCGCGTCGCCGACCGCCTGGCCGCCCTCGGACTGCCCGAGCCGCTCCTCCTGGAGCGCCTCGACCTGGCGCTCACCGTGGTGGGCGCGGCCATGGCTGACCGGGCCCGGCAGTACCTCGACGGCACCGAGCCCCTCACCGGCGAGGCGCTCTTCCTCGCCGATCTGGTCGAGACCACCACCGCTCTTCTCCGGGCCGCACAGCCCCGGAGCCTCTGAAACACCCCGAAGGGACCCTTCATGAACGACCTCACCGGCAAGACCGTGCTCATCACCGGCGGCGCCCGGGGCCTGGGCGCCGAGGCCGCCCGGCAGGCGGTGGCCGCCGGCGCGAACGTCGTCGTCACCGACGTCCTCGACGAGGACGGCAAGGCGACCGCCGACGCGCTCGGCGAGCGGGCGCGCTTCTTCCACCACGACGTCACCTCCGAGGAGGAGTGGGCGGCGGCCGTCGCCTACGCGGTGGCGGAGTTCGGCGGGCTGCACGGCCTGGTGAACAACGCCGGCATATCCACCGGCGCCTTCCTGGAGACCGAGTCCGTCGAGCACTTCCGCAAGGTCCTCGACATCAACCTGACCGGCGTCTTCATCGGCATGAAGGCCGCGATCCCCGCCATGAAGGAGGCCGGCGGCGGCTCGATCGTCAACATCTCCTCGGCCGCGGGCCTGATGGGTCTCGCCCTCACCGCCGGCTACGGCGCGTCCAAGTGGGGCGTGCGCGGACTGACCAAGATCGGGGCGGTGGAGCTCGGCACGGCCAAGATCCGCGTCAACTCCGTCCACCCCGGCATGACCTACACCCCGATGACGGCGTCCGTCGGCATCGAGCGCGGCGAGGGCAAGTACCCCAACACGCCCATGGGCCGGGTCGGCGAGGCCGACGAGATCGCCGGCGCGGTCGTCTTCCTGCTCTCGGACTCCGCCTCGTACGTGACCGGCGCCGAGCTCGCGGTCGACGGCGGCTGGACCACCGGCCCGACGGTCAAGTACGTCATGGGGCAGTGACGGACCCGCTTCCCCCGGCCGGTCCGGCGTCCGGCCCTGGTTGGATGGCGGCATGAGTGCCGCTGAAGAGATCCTCGACGTCGTCGACGAGCACGACCGGGTGGTCGGACAGGCCCCGCGCGGTGAGGTGTACGCACAGGGCCTGATCCACCGCTGCGTCTTCATCCGCGTCCGCGACGCCGAAGGCCGGATGTTCGTCCACCGCCGGACGCCGACCAAACTGGTCTTCCCCTCCCTGTACGACATGTTCGTCGGCGGTGTCGTCGGCGCGGGCGAGTCCTACGACGACGCCGCGCTCCGCGAGGCCGAGGAGGAACTGGGCGTCTCCGGGCTGCCCCGGCCCGAACCGGTGATGAAGTTCCTGTACGACTCCGGGGGCGTCGCCGGCAAGTGGTGGTCCGCCGTGTACGAGGTGCACTGCGACCTGCCGGTCGACCCGCAGGTGGAGGAGGTCGCCTGGCACGACTTCCTCACGGACGACGAGGTGAGCGAGCGGATCGGCACCTGGGAATGGGTGCCGGACGGGCTCGCCGCCTACGAGGAACTCCGGGCCCGTGAGGCCGCCACGGGCGGCCGGGCGGGCTGATCACCCGGCCGTTAGGGTGCACGTGTGAGCGATTTCGTGCAGACCCTGCGGCTCTGGTTCGCGCCGCAGCGGGTCCGGGACGAGGGCGAGACCCCCGACTACCGCTTCTCCCTCGCCAACGAGCGGACCTTCCTGGCCTGGATCCGGACCGCGCTCGCGCTCGTCGGCGGCGGATTCGCCGTCGACCAGTTCCTTCCCGACCTCCGGTGGGGGGTGCGCGTCGGGCTCGCGCTCGCGCTCCTCGCCGGCGGCGTGCTCTGCGCCCTGCGCGCGGTGAACCACTGGGTGCTCTGCGAACGGGCGATGCGCCGCGGCGAGGACCTCCCCGGCTCCCGCTTCCCGGCGGTGCTGAGCCTCGCCGTGGCCGGAGTGGCGCTCACCATGGTCGTCCTCGTCGTCTTCGGCTGGGCCGGACGGTGACCGCCTCCGGCGAGGTCCGGGATCCCGGACTCCAGCCGGAGCGGACCCGGCTCGCGTGGCGGCGTACGACCCTGTCGTGCACGGTCGTCGCGGTCCTCGCCGTGAAGCTGACCGCCAGCGACGAGATCGGGGCCAAGGAGCTGACCGGCCTCGCGCTCTCCGCCCTCGTCTGGGTCGCGTTCCTCGCCGTGGCCCACCGCAGGATCCGCGCCCTCGGAGCGGCACGGCCGGGACCCCTCTCGCACCGGGGCGCGCTGCTCGCGGCGGGGTGCACGATCGCGCTGGCCGTCTTCGGGGCGGCGCTGATCTGGTGAGGGGGCTGGTCGGGGGTCTCTCAGTCCGCTTCGTGGCCGCGTCGGTCCGCTTCGTGGCCACCCCCTCGATCCGTCGGGAGGCCGCCTCGGTCCGCTTCGTGGCCACCCCCTCGATCCGTCGGGAGGCTGCCTCGGTCCGCCCGGCGGCCCGCATCCGCCCGCCCGGCGGCCCGCATCCGTCCGGCCGACGGCCCACATCCGTCCGGCCGGCGGCCGAATCGCCTACCGGTGGGTCCGGTCGCATACTGACGGCGTACAGCAGGGCGGCCGGGGGCCGCGTCGGTCGAGCCGGGACGTGCCCGCGCCCGAGGTCATGCGGCCGCCGTCGTCGACGGCTCACCAGGGACCACGACCATGACCACCACCCGCCCCACCCCCACCGACCGCATCCCGGGCTTCCAGGGCGAACTCGTCGGGCCCGCCGACCCGGACTACGACACCGTCCGCCGGTGCTTCAACCGGGACCACGACCAGCATCCCGCCCTGATCGCGCGGTGCGCGAGCCCCGAGGACGTACGCGCCGCCCTCGGGTACGCCCGGGAGAACGGCCTCGGGATCGCGGTGCGCGGCGGCGGGCACGCCACCGCCGGCTTCGCGTCCTGCGAGGGCGGCCTCGTCGTCGACACGAGTCCGATCAAGCACGTCGAGATCGACGCCGAGGCCCGGACCGGCCGGTTCGGCGCCGGCCTCACCTGGGGCGAACTGGACGCGGCGGCAGCGGAGTTCGACCTGGCCGTGACCGGCGGGCGGGTGTCGGACACCGGGGTCGCGGGCCTGACGCTCGGCAGCGGCTCCGGCTGGCTGGAACGGATGTACGGGCCGTCCGCCTGGAACGTGGTCTCCGCGCAGGTCGTGACCGCCGACGGGCGGATCCTCCACACCGACGCCGAGGAGAACGCCGACCTCTTCTGGGCACTGCGCGGCGGCGGCGGGAACTTCGGCGTGGTCACCGAGTTCGGCTTCCGGCTCCACCCCGTCGGACCGCTCCTGTACGCCGGGATGATCCTGCACCCCCGCTCGGCCGCCGGCGCCCTCGCCCGGTTCTACCGGGACTTCCAGGAACAGGCGCCCGACGAGGTCACCGGCGCCTTCGCCCTCGTGACCGCCCCTCCCGAGGAGTTCGTGCCCGAGGAGGCCCGGGGCGAGCCCGCCTGCGCCGTGATCGTCGCGTACGTCGGCGACCCCGCGCGCGGCGAGGAGGTCCTGCGGCCGCTCGTCGAATGGGGCGAGCCCTGGGTGCGGATGGTCCGGCCCATGCCGTACACCGCCCTCCAGAAGATGCTGGACGACGGCACCCCCGTGGGCGTCAGCGAGTACTTCAAGATCGACTATCTGCCCGAGTTCCCGGACGGGGCGATCGACACCGCCGTCACCCAGGCCGAATCCATCACCTCGCCGCTCACCCAGCTCATCTTCTGCCCGCTCGGCGGCGCCATGGACCGGCTCGACGGGGACTCCATGGCCCTCACCGTCCCCCCGACGAAGTGGGTGTACTTCTGCCTGGCCGTCTGGTGGGGCGACGAGGGCCGCCAGCGGCACATCGACTGGGCCCGCGACCTCCACACCGCCCTGCGGCCCTGGACGACCGGCACCTCGGTGCCCAACTTCATCCTCAGCGACGAGGGCACGCGCCTGCGGGCCTCGTACGGCCCGGAGAAGTACGCCCGCCTCGTCGCCCTCAAGGACCGGTACGACCCCGGGAACGTCTTCTCCCGCAACCAGAACATCCCGCCGAGCGGGTGAGCGCGAGCGGCTACGGGACCGTGACGACGACCTTGCCGTTGAGGCCGCCCGCGGCGTTGGCGCGCTGCGCGTCCGCCGCGCGTTCCAGGGGGAAGGTCCTGGCCACCCGTACCGTCACGACGCCCTCGTCGACCAGGTCGGCGAGGACCGCGAGGTCCGTGGGGTCCGGCCGGACCCAGAAGTAGCGGCCGCCGAGCGAGAGGACCTCGCCGTCGGCGATCGAGGCGAGCCGCCCGCCCGGCGCGAGCAGCCCGGCGGACAGCCTCAGATACGGGCCGCCGATGGTGTCGAGCACCGCGTCGAGGCCCAGCGGGGCGAGGGCCCGGACCTGGTCGGCGAAGGTCGCCTCGTCGTAGCGGACGGGCTCGGCGCCCAGCGCCGCCACCTGTTCGAGACCCGCCTCCCGCGCCGCGCCGATCACCCGGCAGCCCAGATGCCGGGCGATCTGCACGGCCATCGACCCGACCCCGCCGGCCGCCGCGTGCACGAGCACGGTGTCACCGCGACCGACGAGCAGCGCCTGGTGGAGCACCTGATAGGCCGTGAGACCCACCAGCGGCAGCGCGGCGGCCTCCTCGAAGCCGACCGTGCGCGGCTTGCGGGCGAGGGTGCGGACGGGGGCCGCGACGTACTCGGCGAAGGTGCCCCGGGACAGGAAGTCCTCCCGGACGTACCCCATCACCTCGTCGCCCTCCGCGAACTCCGTGACCGAGACCCCGGGCCGCACGACCACGCCCGAGACGTCCCAGCCGGGAACGACGGGGAAGACCGCGTCCATCATCCCGTCGAGATACCCCGCCTGGCACTTCCAGTCGACCGGGTTCACCGACGCCGCCCGGACCTTGACCAGCACGGCGTCCGGTCCGATCTTGGGATCCGGCCGCTCGCCGTACTCCAGCACCTCGGGACCGCCGTACCGGTTGTAGCTGATCGCCTTCATACCCCCGACCCTCGACGGGGCCCCGGATGTCCGCAACTCGGGGGAAGGGTCCTCGGGCCCTTGCGGACCCGTCCGTTCCGACTTCCCCCCGGTCGGGGGCGACTGGCACGCTTCCCTCCTGTCCAATCGGGCTCTCAACCGGGGGAATCCCTTGTCTGCCACCGATCCCTATGTCGTCCCGCTCGCGCCGAACGTCCACGCCTACGTCCAGCCCGACGGCGGCTGGTGCCTCAACAACGCCGGATTCCTCGGCGACGCCGGCGAATCCCTGCTCGTCGACACCACCGCCACCGAGCGCCGGGCACTCCTCCTCCGCGACGCCGTCCTCGCCGAAGGCCTGCCCCTGCCGTCGACCATCGTCTCCACCCACCACCACGGCGACCACACCTACGGCAACGGGGTCTTCCACCCCCGAGCGCGGATCATCGGCCACGAGAACTGCCGCTCCGAGCAGCTCACCGCCGGCCACCAACTCCACCTCCTGTGGCCCCAGACCGACTTCGGACGCGTCGACATCCTCCCGCCGTCCCTGACCTACCACGACCGCCTCACCCTCCACGTCGGGGACATCGAGGTACGCGTCATCCACCCCGGCGCCGCACACACCACCGGCGACTCCATCGTCCACCTCCCCGACCACGGCGTCGTCTTCACCGGCGACCTCGTCTTCCACGGCGGCACCCCCTTCCTCCCCATGGGCTCCCTCGCCGGCTCCCTCCGCGCCCTCGACCTCCTCCGCTCGCTCGACGCGCCGACCGTCGTCCCCGGCCACGGCCCCGTCACCGACCCCTCCTCCTACGACGCCACCGAGCGCTACCTCCTCTGGGTGCGCGACCTCGCCACCACCGGCCACGCCAAGGGCGCGAGCCCCCTCGAAACCGCCCGCTCCGCCGACCTCGGAGAATTCGCCGCCTGGCGCGAGAGCGAGCGCCTCGTCGCCAACCTCCACCGCGCCTACGCCGAACTCGACGGGCTCCCCGAAGGCGCGCCCCTCGACCCCGTCGCCGTGTTTGGCGACATGGCCGCGATGAACGGGGGCGTGCCGGTGGCCTGCCACGCGTAGGCCATGCGGCCCGCTGCGCCCGGGCGCCTTCCGGGGGGCTGCGCCCGGGCCCGCTACGGGCGCCTGCCAGCGCGATGCGCCGCACATCCGCCCGCGCCCCGTTACGGGCTCCCGCCCGCGCCCGAAGCCGCCTCTCCTTCCGCTGCGCCGGCGCCCACCCCCGCTGCGGTCAATAGTTCTACCGGGACGGCGCCCCCTGGCTCCCACCCTGCCCGCTGCGGGCAATCGGTCCGCTGGGGCGGTGCCCGCCCTCGCGCCCCCGTCCACCCCGTTGCGGGCCTTCGTTCCGCTGGGGCGGGCCCACCACACCCACCCCACCCCGTTGTGGGCAATCGTTCCGCTGGGGCGGAACGGGTGGGCACAACGGACGGCGCCCCCTGCCGGGCCTAGGCTTCCGCGCCTGAACCC
>NZ_JBHJQI010000036.1:0-66435 GCF_042262805.1 Streptomyces sp. NPDC056361 | reverse complement strand
CCCCCGAGAGGCGGAGCGGGACCGCCGTCGGCGTCGCCGTGTCCGGGGCCGCTCCCGGTCCCGGTCCGGGACGGGGACCGGTCCGGGGCGCGGTCCGGTACGAGGGCCGGCCCCGGTCCCGGTCCGGTACGAGGGCCGGTCCGGGGCGCGGTCGCCTCCGGGTCGCGTCCGGGTCACCTCCGGGTCAGCCGGAAGAGGCGGATCTCGCGCTCCACCCGCGCCTGGTAGGCGGCGTACGGGGGCCAGAACTCCAGGGCGGACCGCCAGGCGGCGGCCCGTTCCTCGCCCGCGAGCAGTTCGGCGCGTACGGGGATGTCCTCGCCGCGCCAGTTCACGTCCGCGTCGGGGTGGGCGAGGAGGTTCGCCGTCCAGGCCGGGTGGCCGGGGCGGCCGAAGTTGGAGCCGATGAGGAGCCAGCCGCCGTCGCGCTCGGGCATGCAGGCGAGGGGGGTGGTGCGGGGCTGCCCGGTCCTGGCGCCCCGGGCGGTGAGGATGACACCGGGCAGCATGCGCGCGCTGAGCAGCACCCTGCCCCGGGTCAGCCGGTGCACGGTCCGGTCCATGGCCGGGATGACGTGCGGGGCGATCCTGGCGAAGGTCCGGGTCGAGGACACCTTCTGTACGAGTCTCACGCCGACGGGCATCTACGCCGCCACCTCTCCGAAGGGTCCGGTCCGTTCCGCGGCCCGGGCGCGCAGGCTCCGGGCCGGTCCGAAGAGCAGTTCGTCGGAGGCGGCCCGCTCGAAGTAGCGGTGTGCCTCGTGTTCCCAGGTGGCGCCGGTGCCGCCGTGCAGCTGGACGCTCTCGCCGGCGGTGGCGCGGAGGGCTTCCAGGGCGTGGGCGAGGGCGAGGGGTCCGCTCTCGGGCCCGGGGCCTGGTTCGCGGGCGGCGCAGTGGGTCAGGGAGCGGGCCGCTTCGACCTGGACGTGGAGGTCGCCCAGCCGGTGGCGGGCCGCCGGGAAGGGGGCGGGGCGGCCGGGCCGTGCGGGGGAGTCGAGGTGGGCGGCCGTGCGGTCGAGGGCCTCCCGTGCCGCGCCGACGGCTTCGGCGGCCAGCAGGACGGCGGCGGCCCGGCCGGCGGTGGCGAGGGCGCCGAGGACGTCGGCGGGTTCCTCGCCGAGGAGTTCGGCCGCGGTGTCGCGGAACTGGACGGTGGCCTGGGCGCGGGTGGGGTCCAGGGCGGGCTGCCGGGTGCGGACGAGGCCGGGGACTCCGGCGGGGTCGGCCCGGACGAGGAAGAGGAGGGTGCGGCTGCGGGCGAAGCCTCCGGCGTGGGCGGCGACGACGATCAGTCCGGCGCTGTGGCCGTCGAGGACACGGGTGGCCTCGCCGTACAGCCGCCAGCCGCCGTCGGCCGTGCGGGTCGCCTGGATGCCGCCGGCCCGGCCGCCGCCCGCCCAGTCGTGCGCCGTGTTGTCGCCGGTGAGGCCGAGGGCGAGGGCGAGGGGTCCGGGGACGGCGAGGGCGCAGGTGAGGCTGCCGTCGGCGAGGCGCGGGAGGAGTTCGGCGCGCTGGGCGGGGGTGCCGAGGGCCGTGAGGAGCGGGGCGGTGAGGACGGTGGTGGCGAGGAGCGGGGAGGGGGCGAGGGCGCGGCCGGTCTCCTCGCAGGCGAGGGCGAGTGCGGCGAGTCCGCGGCCGGTGCCTGCGTGTTCCTCGGTGCGTGCGGGTGCGGGTGCGGCGAGGCCGAGGGTGGCGGACATGCGGGTCCAGAGTGCGGTGTCGTATCCCTCGGGGGTGGCGGTGGCCGTGCGGTTCCCGTCGGGTCCGGCCCGTTCGGCGAGCAGCTCCCGCAGGGTGCGGCGGAGCTCCCGCTGCTCTTCGGTGAGCGGGGCGGCGGGCGGGTCCGCCGGATCCGCGGGGGGCGGGGCGGCGGGCGGGTCCGCCGGCGAGGCGGTGAGCGCGGCGTGATCGGCGGCGTTCATAAGACTCCCTCCGTATCTGACGGTGCGTCATGCTAGGGCGGTGCGGGGTCGGTTGCCCAGAGAACCGCCGGTCCCGATTCAAGGAATCTGATGTACCGTCAGATTCATGCCCATCACACGCAGCGCCCGCCGTGTCGCCGTCGTCGGGGTCTCCCTCTCCGACTGCGGCCGTGTCGACGAGGCCACCCCCTACGCCCTGCACGCCCAGGCCGCCCGCCGCGCCCTCGCGGACAGCGGTCTCGACCGCTCGCTGATCGACGGCCTGGCCTCGGCGGGGCTCGGCACGCTCGCCCCGGTGGAGGTCGCCGAGTACCTGGGCCTGCGCCCCCGCTGGGTGGACTCGACCGCCGTCGGCGGTGCCACCTGGGAGGTCATGGCCGGACACGCGGCCGACGCCATCGCCGCGGGGCACGCGAACGCGGTCCTGCTGGTGTACGGCTCCACCGCCCGCGCCGACATCCGGGCGGGGCGCCGCACCGCGAACCTGTCGTTCGGGTCGCGGGGCCCGCTCCAGTTCGAGGTCCCGTACGGGCACACCCTGATCGCCAAGTACGCGATGGCCGCGCGCCGCCACATGCACCAGTACGGGACCACCCTGGAGCAGCTCGCCGAGGTGGCCGTCCAGGCGCGGGCGAACGCGGCGCTGAACCCGGAGGCGATGTTCCGGGACCCGATCACGGTGGACGAGGTGCTCGGCGGGCCGATGATCGCGGACCCGTTCACCAAGCTGCACTGCTGCCTGCGCAGCGACGGCGGCTGCGCGGTGCTGCTCGTGGCCGAGGAGTACGTGCGGGACTGCCGCAAGGCGCCGGTCTGGGTGCTCGGCACGGGCGAGCACGTCTCGCACACCACGATGTCGGAGTGGGAGGACTTCACGGTGTCGCCGGCGGCGGTCAGCGGCCGGCTGGCGTTCGAGCGGGCGGGGGTGTCCCCGGCGGACGTCGATCTGGCCGAGGTCTACGACGCCTTCACCTACATGACCCTGGTGACCCTGGAGGACCTGGGGTTCTGTGCGAAGGGCGAGGGCGGCGCGTTCTTCGCGGAGAAGGACCGGCTGCCGGTGAACACGGACGGCGGCGGGCTCTCGGCCTGCCACCCGGGGATGCGGGGGCTGTTCCTGCTGGTGGAGGCGGTGCGTCAACTGCGCGGGGAGGCTCCGGGGTTGCAGGTGCGGCGGGCGGACGGCTCGCTGCCGGAGCTGGCGGTGGCGTCGGGGACGGGGGGCTGGTTCTGCTCGTCGGGGACGGTGGTGCTCGGTCGGGACCGGTAGCCGGGGAAGGATCTATACAAGCGTCATAGACAACCGTGTAGGACATCCGTATAGTCATGTCTGCGGGCAGGGGAACGGCCCGCAGACACCCGACAAGGAGTCCTGCCGTGAACAGCACCTCGACCACCGCCAAGACCGTCCTGATCTCCGGCGCCTCGATCGCCGGCCCCGCCCTCGCCCTCTGGCTCCACCGCTACGGCTTCACCGCCACCGTCGTCGAGCGCGCCCCCGAACTCCGCACCGGCGGCTACAAGGTGGACATCCGCGGCACCGCGATCGAGGTCTGCCGCCGGATGGGCGTCCTCGACGAGATCCGGGCCAAGTCCACGGACATGCGCGGCGGTTCGTACGTCGACGACGCCGGCCGCACCATCGGCGAACTGCCCGCGGACATCTTCGGCGGACGCGTCGAGGAGGACGACGAGATCATGCGCGGCGAGCTCGCCCGGATCCTCTACGACCGGACCCGCGACGACGTCGAGTACGTCTTCGGCGACTCGATCGCCGCCCTCGCGGAGGACGCGGACGGCGTCACGGTCACCTTCGAGAGCGGCACCGTCCGCCGCTTCGACCTGGTCGTCGGCGCCGACGGGCTCCACTCGAACACCCGGAAGCTCGCCTTCGGCCCCGAGGAGCGGTTCAAGCGCCACCTGGGCGCGTACATCTCCATCTTCACCGCCCCCAACCACCTGGGCCTGGACCGCTGGGAGACGTACCACGCCCTCCCCGGGAAGCTGGTCTGCGTCTACAGCTCGGCCGGCGAGGCCGACGCGAAGAACCTCTTCATCTTCTCCTCGCCCGAGGAACTCCCCCACGACCCCCGCGACGTCACCGCCCAGAAGCGCGCCCTCACCGACCGGTTCACGGGCGACGGCTGGGAGATCCCGCGGCTCCTCGGGCACGCGGCGGACGCCGACGACTTCTACCTCGACTCCATGTCCCTGGTCGAGATGGACCGCTGGTCGAAGGGGCGCGTCGTCCTCCTCGGCGACGCCGCCCACTGCTCCTCCCCCGCCTCGGGACAGGGCACCGGCCTCGCCCTCACCGGCGCGTACGTCCTCGCCGGCGAGCTGGCCAGGGCCCACGGCGACCACACGGTGGCCTTCACCCGCTACGAGGAGCGGATGCGGCCGGGCGTGGAGCAGAACCAGCGGATGGCCGAGGGCTTCGTCAAGGAGATGACCGTCGGCTCGAAGTGGAAGATCGCCCTGCGCATGTTCATGGTGCGGACGCTGCCGAAGACCCCCTGGAAGAACCTCATCGCGAAGAAGATCCGCGACGGCATCCAGGCGGCGGCGAACGCGGTCCCGATCGAGGACTACGCCGCGCCGACCGGCGGCGCCGCCGCCCCGCGCCCTAACGTGGCCGCATGACCGACTTCCACCACGCCCTGCGCTCCCTCCGGGTCTGGGACACCGCGCTCCCGTCCTTCGACCCGGCAGGCGCCCCGCCCGAGCCCCTCGCCCTCTTCCACGACTGGTTCACCGAGGCCGTGGCGGCCGGCCAGACCGAGCCGCACACCCTCTCCCTGGCCACCGTGGACGAGGACGGCAGGCCCGACGTCCGCACGGTGATGCTGCACGACGCCGACGCGCGCGGCTGGCACTTCGCCTCCCACGCCACCAGCGCCAAGGGCCGCCAGCTCGCCGCCCGCCCCGAGGCCGCGCTCGGCTTCTACTGGCCGGTCCAGGGCCGCCAGGTCCGGGTCCGCGGCCACGTCGCCACCGGCACCCCCGAGGAGGCGTACGAGGACCTCCACGCCCGCACCACCGGCGCCCTCGCCTCCGCCCTGGTCGGCCGCCAGAGCGAGGTCCTCGACTCCCCCGAGACCCTCGCCGAGGCGAGCGCGGCGGCCTGGCGCCGGGCCGAGGCCGAGCCGGACGCCCCCTCCCCGACCTGGACCCTGTACGTGGTCGAACCGGCCGAGGTCGAGTTCTTCCAGGGCGACGAGCGGCGCCGCCACCTCCGCCTCCGCTACCGCCGCGAGGCCGGCGGCTGGACCCGCGAACTCCTGTGGCCCTAGCGCCTATTCGGCCCCGGGCCCGTACATCTCCTCGATCTCCCGGGCGAAGTCCCGCAGGACCGCCCGCCGTTTGAGCTTGAGGGACGGCGTCAGGTGGCCGGAGGACTCGGAGAACTCGGCAGTCAGGACCCGGAAGGCGCGGATGGACTCGGCGCGCGAGACGAGGCGGTTGGCGTCGTCGACGGCCCGCTGGACCGCGGCGAGCAGCTCCGGGTCCCGGGTCAGCTCCCAGAGCGCCAGGTGGTCCTTGTGCCGCATCCGCCGCCAGTGCGTGAGGCCCTCGTGGTCCAGGGTGATGAGGGCGGAGACGTAGGGCCGGTCGTCGCCGAGGACGAGGCACTGGGCGACCAGCGGGTGGGCGCGCAGCCAGTCCTCCAGCGGGGCCGGGGCCACGTTCTTCCCGGCCGAGGTGATGATGATGTCCTTCTTGCGGCCGGTGATCCGCAGATAGCCGTCGGCGTCGAGCGAGCCGAGGTCCCCGGTGGGGAACCAGCCGTCGTCGGTGTACGGCAGGGCCACCCCGCGCTGGGCGTCCCAGTAGCCGGCGAAGACGTGACCGCCCTTCAGCCACACCTCGCCGTCGTCGGCGATCCGGACGGACGTCCCCGGGAGCGGCCAGCCGACGGTCCCGGTGCGGGGCCGCTGGGGCGGGGTGACCGTGGAGGCGGCGGTGGTCTCCGTCAGGCCGTACCCCTCGAAGACCTCGACGCCGGCGCCGGCGAAGAACTCGGCGAGCGGGGCGCCGAGCGGGGAGCCGCCGCAGATCACGTACTTCACCCGGCCGCCGAGCGCGCTCCGGATCCGCCGGTAGACCAGCGGGTCGTACAGCGCCCGGGCGGCCCGCAGGGCGAGCGAGGGCGAGGGCTGCCGCCCGTACCGGCGGGCGATGCGGGCGGCCCGGTCGAAGGCGGCGGCCTTTCCGCCGCGTTCGGCGGTGGCGCGGGCGGTGTTGAAGACCTTCTCCATGACGTACGGGATGGCGAGGAGGAACGTCGGCCGGAAGCCGGCGAGGTCGGTGAGGAGCTCCTCGCCCTCGACCGAGGGGGCGTGGCCGACCCTGACCCGGGCGCGGACGCAGCCGACGGACACCATCCGCCCGAAGACGTGGGACAGCGGCAGGAAGAGCAGGGTGGCGGCGGGTTCCTTGCTCTCCGAGACGAAGACGGGGTGGAGGAGCCGGACGGCGTTGTCGACCTCGGCGAAGAAGTTGGCGTGGGTGAGGGCGCAGCCCTTGGGCCGGCCGGTGGTGCCCGAGGTGTAGATGAGGGTGGCGAGGGTCTCCGGGGTGAGCAGTCCGCGGCGGGCGGTGACGGCCTCGTCGGAGACGCGAGAGCCGGCCCTGCGGAGCTGGTCGACGGCGCCGGCGTCCAGGACCCAGAGGTGGGCGAGGCCGGGGAGTTGTCGCCGTTCGGCGGAGACGAGCCGGGCCTGTTCGGGGTCCTCGACGACGCAGCCGGCAGCGCCGGAGTCCTGGAGGATCCAGCGGGTCTGGAAGGCGGAGGAGGTGGGGTAGACGGGGACGGTGACGAGCCCGGCGGCCCAGGCGGCGAAGTCGAGCAGGGTCCACTCGTAGGTGGTCCTGGCCATCAGCGCGAGCCGGTCGCCGGGCCGCAGGCCGTGGGCGATGAGGCCCTTGGCGACGGCGTGCACGTCGGCGGCGAAGCGGGCGGCGGTGATGTCGTACCACTGCCCCTCCGCGTCCTTGCGGGAGAAGAGCGGTGTCTCGGGTTCCTGGCGGGCGTTGTCGTAGGGCAGGTCGGCGAGGGAGCCGCGCCGCACCACGGGGACGAGCGGGGGGACGGTGACCTCCCGTACCCGCCCGTCGACCAGCGTCTTGTGCGGCTCGACCGGTTCGGTCCCGGATGCGGCGGTGACGACGGACACGTGCGGCTCCTCGGTTATCGCGATGAACTGAGGTCGTGCGTCGGTACGTTGCGCCCTGATGAAGCTTTAACTAGCCGGTAACCTTACTGTGCGGTAAGGCTCGGCGGGGAGACCATCGTTCGCTTTTCATGAGGTTTCCGAGCCCGGCCCAGGCGAAGTTCATGAGCGTCGCCGCCGCCTCCCGCGCGCTCGCCCCGGGCGTCTCGTTCGCCCAGCTCGCCAGCGACTCGGCGGACCCGACCAGCGCCTGCGCCAGCGCCGCCACGTCCCGCCCGGTGATCTCGGCACCGCCCGGCGACGCCTCCCGCACCGCCTCCCCGATCAGCCCGGCCACGAAGTCCGCGATCTCGTCCCGCATCCGCGCCGCCTCCGTCGCGAACGGCTCCCCCTGCGTCCGCGCCTGCCGGCTCAGCACCACCCACGCGTCCGGGTGCTCCGCCGCGTACGTGAAGAAGGCGAGCAGCCCCGCCCACAACCGCTCGTCGGGCGGCAGGCTCCGGTCCTCGACCCCGGCGGCCACCGCCGCGAGCAGCGCCCCGGCCTCGCGCCGGATGCACGCGGTGAAGAGCTCCTCCTTGGAGTTCAGGTACAGGTACACCAGCGGCTTCGACACCCCCGCCAGCTCCGCGATCTCGTCCATGGACGCCGTCTGGTACCCGTGCCGCGCGAAGCACCGCACCGCCGCGTCCAGCATCTGCCGCTCCCGCACGGCCCGCGGCAACCGCCGCGCCTTCGTCCCGTCGGCCATGGCGACCACTCCTGCTTCCAAGATCCGCTGGATGCCCCGCGAAAGCGTACGTGCCCCCTGCCCGGACGGGGGCAGGGGGCACGTGGACCTTCGGGGCCGTGCGCGTCAGGCGGCGGTCGTGACCGCGGCCTTCTCGTCGGTCCCGCCGATCTCGACGAGGTCGTCGATCGGGGAGGCCGAGGCGTTCTCGTACGCGGTGTGGTCGAGGATCTTCTCGCGGGCGGAGACGATCACCGGGACGAGCGCCTGGCCGGCGACATTGGTGGCGGTCCGCATCATGTCGAGGATCGGGTCGATCGCCATGAGCAGGCCGACGCCCTCCAGGGGCAGGCCGAGGGTGGAGAGGGTCAGCGTCAGCATGACCGTGGCGCCGGTGAGGCCGGCGGTGGCGGCCGAGCCGATGACGGAGACGAAGGCGATCAGGAGGTAGTCGCCGACGCCGAGCTGCACGTCGAAGATCTGCGCGATGAAGATCGCGGCGAGCGCCGGGTAGATCGCGGCGCAGCCGTCCATCTTGGTGGTGGCGCCGAACGGGACGGCGAAGGAGGCGTACTCCTTCGGGACGCCGAGGCGCTCGGTGACCTTCTGGGTGACCGGCATGGTGCCGACCGAGGAGCGGGAGACGAAGGCCAGCTGGATGGCCGGCCAGGCGCCCTTGTAGAAGTGGAGCGGGTTGACCTTGGCGACCGTGGCGAGCAGCAGCGGGTAGACGCCGAAGAGGACCAGGGCGCAGCCGACGTAGATGTCGGCGGTGAAGGTCGCGTACTTGCCGATCAGGTCCCAGCCGTAGTCGGCGATGGCGAAGCCGATGAGGCCGACGGTGCCGAGGGGGGCGAGGCGGATGACCCACCACAGGGCCTTCTGGAGCAGCTCCAGGATCGACTCGGAGAGGGTGAGGATCGGCTTGGCGCGGTCGCCGAGCTTGAGGGCGGCGATGCCGGCGACGGCGGCCATGAAGACGATCTGGAGGACGTTCAGCTCGGTGAAGGGCGTGATGACGTCCGTCGGGATGATGCCGGTGAGGAAGTCGATCCAGGAGCCCTCGCGCTTCGGCAGCTTGCCGTCCTGCGGGGTGAGGCCGGTGCCGGAGCCCGGGTTGGTGATCAGGCCGATCGCGAGGCCGATGCCGACCGCGATCAGCGAGGTGATCATGAACCAGAGCAGGGTGCGGGTGGCGAGCCGGGCGGCGTTGTTCACCTTCCGCAGGTTGGTGATCGACACCAGGATCGCGAAGAAGACGAGCGGGGCGACGGCCAGCTTGAGCAGCTGGACGAAGATGTCGCCGACCTGGCCGAGGGTCTCCTTCAGCCACGAGACGTCCTGGCTGCGGGCGACCCAGCCGAGCAGGGCGCCGAGGACCAGACCGGCGATGATCTGGGCCCAGAAGGGGATCTTCGGTATGCGGGACGAGGACTTGGCCTCAGGCGCGTTCGCGGGCGCGGACAACGGACACACTCCACAGGTGCGTATGGGGACGTACGAGGACGGGGTGCGGCGCGCACGCGCTCGGGCGCGGGCCGCTGCATGATGCCGGGGAGGTCAGGACTCGCGGCGACAGACCGCGGACATACAGCGGCACAGGTCGACGTGCAGGCGCGCCACGAGCGGGGTGCTCGCGGCATGAGAGGGGCGCACTGCTGTCGTCATGTCGAGCACGTTAACACTTGAACTTTGAGAACCTCAAAGCCATTCTTTGAGGCGCGCGACCCCCATTTCACCTCCGAAACGCAGAACACCCCTGGCCGGAGCCTTGGAAGGCCCTGCCAGGGGTGGATGTCTGTGAGGAAGCTTACGCAGCCCTTACGCCTCGGTACGGCGCTACAGCGCGTCCTCCTGCGACCGGTTCGCGGCCAGGCGACCCTTCGCGCGGTCGACCTTCGCCACGACCTCGGCGCTCGCCTCGTCCCGCACCTTGCGCAGGAGGACGAAGCTCAGCGGGGCGGAGACGACGATGGAGAGGACGAGGACCCAGAGCAGGTTCGAGTCGCCGAGGCCGCGCGGCAGCACTTCGATGTAGACGAGGCCCCACAGGGCGAGGAAGCATCCGGCGAAGATGCCGAGACGCATCAGCGTGTAGCGGAGCATGTCAGCCCACTCTTCCGTTCCGACGTTCCGAAAAGTACCCAAGATCCCATACGGGACAAGCGCACCTCCAGTGAAGCACGGGGCGGGAGGCCCTCCGGGAGCGGGGGCCGCCAGGCCGTGGAGGGGCCGCGCGTCCACGGGTCGGAATCCCTTGAGCCCCTCGACACGTAATAGCTAGACTCACGATATGACCCTTACCTTCGAGGTGGACCCGGTCGTCGACCCCGCCTTGCGCGACGGCGTCCTCGCCCTCTGGGCCGACGTCACCAACGCGGGCGGCGCGGTCGGCTTCGTGGCTCCCGCCACCCCCGGCGACATCCGCCCCGCGCTGCTCCGGCACGTCGTCGCGATGTCCGAGGGCCGCACCCGCCTCCTCGTCGGGCGCGACGAGGGCGGCGAGATCGCCGCCACGGCCTTCTTCACCTTCAACACCCACCCGCTGATGGGCCACTGGGTGTGGCTCTACACGGTGATGGTCCACCCCCGCCACCAGGGCAGGGGATACGGCCTCGACCTCATGGCGGCGGTCGAGCGGGCCGCCCGCACGGCCGACGGCTTCGAGGGGATCGAGGCGATCCGCCTCACCTGCCGGGGCGGCCTCGGCCTCGAAGGCTTCTACGCCCGCGCGGGCTACAAGGAGGTCGGCCGCGTCCCCGGAGCGATCCGGGTGGCTCCGGGCGACGACCGCGACGACATCGTCATGCTGCTGCCGCTGACCTGACGGGGGTACGCGGAAGGGCCGGCGGGATGGTTCCCGCCGGCCCTTCCTCGGTGCGACCCTCAGTGCGACCCGATCAGAACCGCATCGCCTGCGGGGTCTCGCGGCGGTCGGCGTCCGGGCCGGGGTACTCGCGGATGATCTCGTACCGGGTGTTCCGCTCGACCGGGCGGAAGCCGGCGTCACGGATCAGTTCGAGCAGGTCCTCGCGGCCCAGCTTGTTCGGGGTGCCGTAGTTGTCGGCGTCGTGCGTGATCTTGTACTCGACGACCGAGCCGTCCATGTCGTCGGCGCCGTGCTGGAGCGCGAGCTGCGCGGTCTGGACGCCGTGCATGACCCAGAAGACCTTGACGTGCGGCACGTTGTCGAAGAGCAGCCGGGAGACCGCGAAGGTCTTCAGGGCCTCGGCACCGGTCGCCATCGTGGTGCGCGCCTGGAGCTTGTTGCGGACCTTGCCGTCCTGCATGTCGACGAAGTCGTGCTGGTAGCGCAGCGGGATGAAGACCTGGAAGCCGCCGGTCTCGTCCTGGAGCTCGCGCAGCCGCAGCACGTGGTCCACGCGGTGGCGCGGCTCCTCGATGTGCCCGTACAGCATGGTCGAGGGGGTCTTGAGCCCCTTCTCGTGGGCGAGCCGGTGGATCCGGGACCAGTCCTCCCAGTGGGTGCGGTGGTCCACGATGTGCTGCCGGACCTCCCAGTCGAAGATCTCGGCGCCGCCGCCGGTCAGGGACTCCAGACCGGCCTCGATCAGCTCGTCGAGGATGTCGGAGGCCGACATCCCGGAGATCGTCTCGAAGTGGTGGATCTCGGTGGCCGTGAACGCCTTGAGGGAGACGTTCGGCAGGGCCTTCTTGAGCTCGGAGAGCGAGCGCGGGTAGTAGCGCCAGGGCAGGTTGGGGTGCAGCCCGTTGACGATGTGGAGCTCGGTGAGGTTCTCGTTCTCCATCGCCTTCGCGAGGCGCACGGCCTCCTCGATGCGCATGGTGTACGCGTCCTTCTCGCCCGGCTTGCGCTGGAAGGAGCAGTACGCGCAGGAGGCGGTGCAGACGTTGGTCATGTTCAGATGCCGGTTGACATTGAAGTGGACCACGTCGCCGTTCTTGCGGGTCCGGACCTCGTGGGCCAGACCGCCGAGCCAGGCGAGGTCGTCGGACTCGTACAGGGCGATGCCGTCCTCACGGCTCAGCCGCTCACCGTCCCGGACCTTCTGCTCCAGCTCACGCTTGAGCCCCGCGTCCATATACGGCCCGCCTCCCTTTATCTCCGAAACCAAGGCTTACCCACCGTACTCCCCCACCCTCCGGGCGGGAGGCACCCCCATTGCCGCTTCGCGTCAGGCCTCTTCGGGCAGGTCCCCGACCCGGTTCTCCCACTTCGTGGAGAGCACGATGGTCGTACGGGTGCGGGAGACGCCCTTGGTGCCGGAGAGCCGGCGGATCGTCTTCTCCAGGCCGTCGACGTCGTTGGCGCGGACCTTGAGCATGAACGAGTCGTCGCCGGCGATGAACCAGCAGTCCTCGATCTCGGCGAGGTCCTTGAGCCGGCGGGCCACGTCCTCGTGGTCGGCGGCGTCGGAGAGCGAGATGCCGATCAGCGCGGTGACGCCGAGGCCGAGCGAGGCGGCGTCGACGGTGGCGCGGTAACCGGTGATGACCCCCGCCGCCTCAAGGCGGTTGATGCGGTCGGTGACGGAGGGGCCGGAGAGCCCCACGAGGCGGCCGAGCTCGGCGTACGAGGCACGGCCGTTCTCACGCAGGGCCTGGATGAGCTGCCTGTCCACGGCGTCCATAGGGAGGAACCTTCCATTGTCCAGCGATACCGCGAGTTTAGGTGTAGAATCTAAGGTACACAGGGGCGACACCCTGTGAATCTTTCAGCAGATCAAAGACGATCTTTCAGGAGTGGTGTTCACCGTGTACACGATCGAGATGGCCTACGCACGCATGCGCGAGCTGCAGGACCTGGCCGACCGCTCGCGTGCCCACCAGCCGTCCGCCGCCTCGAAGCGCGCCGCGAAGAAGCGCGCCAAGAAGCGCTAATCAGCCGGGAGCGCTCCACCGAGCTCTCCCTCCCAACGGCGGTACAGCCCGTGCGGCACCCTTGCCGCGTCGAGCACCCGCCCGGCGACGAAGTCCACCAGATCCTGGATGTGCGTCGCCCCCGCGTAGAACGCCGGAGAGGCGGGCAGCACCACGGCGCCCGCCTCGTCCAGCGCCACCATGTGCTTGAGCGTCTGTCCGTTCAGCGGGGTCTCCCGCACGGCGACCACCAGCGGACGCCGCTCCTTCAACGTCACGCTCGCGACCCGCTGCAGCAGGTCCTTCGAGAGCCCGAGCGCCACTCCCGCCACCGCGGCGGTCGAGGCCGGCACCACGAGCATCCCCTTCGCCGGGTACGAACCCGAGGACGGCCCCGCGGCCAGGTCCCCGGCCGCCCAGTACCGCACGTCGCCCAGGGAGTCCGCGACGTCGAACGCGTCCGGCTTCCCGTCGGCGCCCCGCGCCAGCCAGGCCGCCAGGTCCTCGCGCCAGTGGGCGTCCCGGAAGGAGATCCCCGTCTCGTCGAGCAGCGTGAGCCGCGAGGCCCGCGACACGACGAGGTCGACGCTCTCCCCCGCGGCCAGCAGCCCCCTCAGTACGGCGGCGGCGTACGGCGTGCCCGACGCCCCGGAAACCCCCACCACCCAGGGCCGACGACTCTTCTTCTCCTGCGACTCCACGACGCTGAGCCTATCCGGCCGCGAAAAACCAGGCCGTGGCAAGGCGGCCACCCGGGAGATCCGGAGCCGGCGGCAGACCGGACGACCGGACCTCCCCGACCCTTCCGCGCCGTCAGGCCCGGCCGGCCGTCGCCTTCGCGCGCAGCTCGCGGCCGAGGCGGCGGGCGACCGTGCCGAGGAAGCGGACCGCCTCGGCCAGGGCCGGCAGCGGGTCCTCGCCGCTGAGCCAGGCACGCTCGGTCTCCGCCACCGGCAGCAGGCCGGGCGGCAGCCTGCCCTCCTCCCGCAGCCACGCCGCCACCGACGGCAGGTCGAGGTGGCCGGCCACGAACACCCGCCCGTCGGCCTGCGGAGCCGGCGGCACGTCACGGCCCGTCAGGTCGAGGTGCAGGGCCCGTACGACGTCCACCGCCTGGACGGTCTCGAAGAGCCGGAACTGGGCGCCGGTCCGCGGATTGAAGTCCACCAGCTTGTACCGCCCGTCGCGGCCGTCGTAGCGCCAGTCGAGGTCCGCCACCCCGCCGTAGCCGATCCGGCGGCACAGGTCCGCCGCCAGCTCCCCGAGGACGGGGTTGCCCAGGGCCACCGCACGGGTCGTCACCCCGGCGTTCGGCGGCCAGGACCGCAGCTTCAGGCCGGTGAACACCACCCGGGGCGCGCCGCCGGCACCGCAGTACAGGTGGGTGATCCAGTCCTCGGCACCCTCCCTCGGGATGTACTCCTGCACCAGGACCGGGGGCAGCGCGCCCGGCGGGAACCGGCCGAGGAGGTCGCGCTCGTCGCGGACCGCGGTGGTGCTGCCCACCGCCGGGGTGCGGAGCCTGGTCCACGCGTCGCGGTTCTTGAGGACGACGGGGAAGCCCAGCTCCCGCCCCGCGTCCACGAGTTCGTCGCGGTCGGCGGGCGCCCTGCTGCGGGGCGAGCCGACGCCCAGCTCCTCGCAGATCGCGTGCAGGCTCGCCTTCCCCGCCAGGAGGCGCGGCAGCCCCGGGGAGACCCGGGGCAGCAGGAAGCACTCGGACAGGGCGTCGGCGTTCTCGGCGATCAGGATCGCCGCCTCGTCGTCGGTCGGCACCGGGACGCAGGGCGCGCCGACGGACCGCCCGACGGCGAGCAGGGCGGCGAGGAGCGCGTCCGGGTCCTCCAGGCCGGTCGTCGGCCGGACGAACGCGCGGGACACGTGCCGGGACAGCGCGACCGGGGTGAGGCGGTCCTCGACGACGGCGTGCACGGTGACGCCCGCCCGGCCGAGGGTGCGCACCACACCGAGCCCGCCGTGATGCTGCGGGTACCTGCCGACCTTGGCGAGCAGCGCGGGCACCGCCGGGTCGAGAAGCGGTCCGTCCGACGCGCGCCTCACGGTTCTCCCTTCGCCCGCGACCCGGTGGAGGTGCGGGCAGGCGCCCCGACGCCTCCCCTATTGTCCCATAAGGCAGGAAAACAGGGGGTGTTCTAAAGTTGGTACCGATATGTCCAGCTTGGGAATGTCCTCCCGCTCAGCACGCCACGGCCCCCGAGAACACCGGCCGACCGGACCGCGGCGCACGGCATGACGCGGCGCGCGGGACCCTGCGAAGCGGCGGCGGCGGCGCCGCGGCACGCGGCCGCCCTTCGCGCAGGAACGCCATGACGGGCGCAGGGGAAGGCCCCGAAGACCCGGCCGCCGCCACCACCGCCCGCGTGGGCGACCGTCCCGTGGAACGGAACGATCGGGCACACGGGACGGCTCCCCGGGCGGCGCCCCCGCACCCCGCACGCACCCGCGCCGAGACGGCCCGCCACTGGGCCGTCCGCGCCGGCCTCCCCGTATCCCTCGGCCTGTGGCTGCTGTCCCTGCGCTCGGTCCCGCTCGACGGGATGCGCGACCTCGGACTGCTCCAGGTGCTGCCCCCGCTCTTCTGGGTCGCGACCGTCCTGCTCACCCTGGGCTTCTGCGTCGCGCTGAGCGACCGCCGCACGCACGGCGCCTGGTTGACCGGCTACGTGCTCGGCCTGATCGCCCTGATCCACGCCACCCCCACGCTGCTGTACCCGACGCTGCGCTATTCCTGGGCCTGGAAGCACCTGGCGGTCGTCGACGCGATGATGCGCCACAACGGCGAGGTGCCGAACGCGAACAAGTTCTCCGTCTACAACGACTGGCCGGGCTTCTTCCAGCTCAACGCACTGTTCCTGCGGGCCACCGGCCTGGACTCGGCCGTCGGCTACGCCGCCTGGACGCCCGCGTTCGCCAACGCCCTGCTGCTCGCCCCGCTGCTCCTGCTGTACCGGTGCGTGACCCGCGACCGGCGGCTCGTGTGGGGCGCGGTCTGGATCTTCTACAGCTGCTCCTGGGTGGGCCAGGACTACTTCGCGCCGCAGTCCTTCGCCTTCCTGCTCTTCATGACCGTGACGGCCCTGGCCTTCCGGCAGCTGCCGTCCTCGGCGCTGCCACGGCCCGACGCGCGCCGCCGGGGCGGCTGGCCGCCGGCGCTGCTCGCGGCCGTCGTGGTGCTCGTGGCCGCGATCGTGGTCTCCCATCCGCTCACCCCGCTGATGCTGATCAGCGCCCTGGTGGCGCTGTCGCTGCCCCGCAGGAACCGCTCGGTGATCCTGCCGCTGCTCGCCGCCACGGTCGTCCTCACCGCGATCTGGGACACCACCGTGGCCCGCTCGTACATCTCCGTCCACATCGACAACCTCACGCAGTCCCTCGTCCAGCCCGACCGGAACGTCACGGCCGGGCTGGCCCCGCTGGGGGACGCCGCGCCGGGGCAGATCCTGCTGTCCTGGATCGACCGCGGGCTGTCCGCGACGGTCGTCGTCCTGGCCGTGGCCGGATTCCTGGTCCGCCGCTGGACCCGGCGCACCGGCCTGCCGCTGCTGGCCGTCGCCCCGATCCCGCTGCTCGCCGTCAACGCCTACGGCGGCGAGATGCTCTTCCGGGCCTATCTGTTCGCGCTGCCCGCCGCCGCGTTCCTGGTGGCCGCCCTCCTGCTGCCGTCGGACGCCCGGCGGTACGCCCCGCGCACGCTCGTCGTCTACCCCGTCGTGTTCCTGGCCCTGCTCGGCGGCCTGTTCTTCGGCTACTACGGCAAGGAAGCCGTGAACCGCTTCACCCCCGGCGAGGTCGCTGCCGCCCGCTACGTGACCGAACACGCCCCGCCGGACTCGACGATCATCATGCTCACCTCGGACGTCCCCGGCATCGACATGGACTACGACCTGCACCCCAGGATCGAGCTGGCCTACCAGGACCCCAAGGACACCCGGAGGCTGGTGGACGACCCGGTGGCCGGGGTGACCGACTTCGCCTACGGCGCCACCGAGGAGCGGCCCGCGTACCTCGTGCTCAGCCGGGCCCAGGACATGAACGGCTACCTCACCGGCTCGCTGCCGGCCGACACGTCGGAGCGGCTGCGGTCCGCGCTGCCGAACGCGCCGGGCTTCACGCGGGTCTACGCCGACGAGGACGCCGTGGTCTACCGCTATGTGACGCCCCGACCCGCCGGAGGCGCGCCGTGACCGGGACGCTCCCCCGCCCGCGGCTCCCCGAGGCCGGAGCGCTCCCCCGCCTGGGGCTGGCCGCCTCGGGGTGGCTCGCGCTGCTCGCCACCCTGCTGCCGGAGGCGTCACCTCTGCGGGTGGCGATCGTGACCGTGTTCCTGCTGACCTGCCCCGGTCTCGCGGCCGTCCTCGCGCTGCGCCCGGCCGCCGTCGGCCGCGACGCGCACCGGTACGCGGTCCTGGAGGCCGCCCTGCTCAGCCTGATGCTCGGCCTCGCGATGGCCACGCTCGTGGCCGTGGGGCTCTTCCTCGGCGGCGTCTTCACCGCCACCCGGGGCCTGCTCGTGCTCGCCGTGCTGACATCCGTCCTCGCGTTGCTGCCCCGCCGCCACGGCGCGCGGGAACAGGACGACGGGGTGCAATCTGGTGGAGGGGGAATCGGGGGGAGAGGAGGTCCGTGATGGCCCCGGAGCCTGGCAGAACCGACCGTGGCCGGCTTCCCGTCGTGGTCGTCGGAGCGGGTCCGTACGGGCTCGCCACCGCCGCCTGGCTGCGAGCCGCCGGCGTGACGGCCCGCGTCTTCGGCGAACCGATGGAGAGCTGGCGTGCCCACATGCCCGACGGCATGTTCCTCAAGTCCGTCCCGACGGCCTCGTCGATCTCCACCCCCGACGGCGGCCACCGGTTCGCGGACTTCCGCACCGCCCACGGCAGACGGCCGGTGGGCGACACGTATCCGATCCCGGTCGACGAGTTCATCGCGTACGGCGACTGGTTCCAGGAGCACCGGGTGCCCGAGGTCGAGCGGACGGCCGTGCGTGACGTGCGGGCCGCGGACGGCGGGTTCGGCGTCACTCTGAACTCCGGCGAGGAGATCACCGCGGGCTCCGTGGTGATCGCCAGCGGTCTCGTGCCGTACGCGTACCGGCCGCCCGGCCTCGCCCCGCTCTTCCCGGCGGGCCTCGCGTCCCACCCCTGCGACCACGCCGACCTCTCCCCCTTCGCCGGCCGCCGGGTCGCGGTCGTCGGCGCGGGCCAGTCCGCGCTGGAGAGCGCCGCGCTGCTGCACGAGGCGGGCGCCCACCCCACGGTCATCGCCCGCACCGGGTCCCTCCTGTTCGGCGTGCCCCCGAAGACGGACCGGCCCTCGTCCCGCTCCCGGGCGACCCGGCTGCTCAAACCGGCCTCCTCGCTGGGCCCGGGCTGGTCCCACGCCGCCGTCAGCCGCGGCGCGGGCGCCTACCGCCGGCTGCCGCTCCCGGTGCGCAACCACTTCCTGCGGACCGTGCTCGGCCCGTCGGGCGCCTGGTGGCTGCGGGACCGGGTGGACGGCCACTTCCCCGTGATGTGCGGGCACCGGGTGGCCTCGGCACGGCAGGAGAACGGCGACGGGACGATCCGGCTCGAAGTCGCCGACACGGCCGGCGGCACGGAGCTCGTGGACACCGACCACATCCTCACGGCCACGGGCTACCGCGTGGACGTGGGCCGGCTCTCCCTCCTGGAGCCGACCCTGCGGCAGTCGGTACGCACCCTGCCCGGTGGTGCGCCGGTGCTGTCGGCGGGCTTCGAGTCGTCCGTACCAGGCCTGTACTTCACCAGCCTGGCCGCGGCCCCCACGTTCGGCCCCGTCCTGCGCTTCGTCTGCGGTACGGACTTCGCCGCCCGCCGGGTCGCGGGATCGGTCGCGGGCAGGCCGGGGTGACCCGAGGCGGCACCCGGTCCCGCAGGAGGTCGGCGGCACTGACACTCGCCGCCGCCCTCCTCGCGCTCACCGCCTGCGGCGGCCCGGCCGACACCGCACTCTCCGGCCCCGCGACCCCGGGACCCTGGCGGCTCGTCCTCGACGACGGGTTCGACGGCACGACACTGGACCCCGCCCTCTGGACCACCTGCTACGACTGGAACAAGGGCGGCTGCACCATCAGCAGCAACAACGAGTCGCAGTGGTACCTGCCGAGCCAGGTCTCCGTGGGCGACGGCCGGCTCACCCTCACCGCCGAACGCCGCGCCACGCGCGGGAGCGACGGCAAGACCTACCCCTGGCGGTCCGGCATGATCTCCACCGGACGCGACCAGTGGTACGGCGAACCCCGCCGGACCTTCACCTACGGGTACTTCGAGGCCTCGATCCGCATCCCGGCCGAAGCGGGCATGTTCCCCGCGTTCTGGATGATGCCCGCCTCCCGCTACACCCCGCCGGAGATCGACATCATGGAGTTCCTCGACTCCACGACCCAGGTCAGCATGTACGTCCACTGGCGCGAGCCCGACGGCGACCGCGCCCGCCAGCGCGGCACGTACGGCCCCTCCGACTTCGCCGGACGCTTCCACGTGTTCGGCCTCCTCTGGGAGCGCGACGCCCTCGTCTGGTACGTCGACGGCGTCGAGACCTTCCGCGTGACCGACCCCGGGCGGATCCCGGACGTCCCCATGGAAGTGATGGTCAACCTGGCCGTCGGCGTGCCCAAGGAGCCGCCCGACACCGTCGACCTGGCCCGCATGAACGTGGACTGGGTACGGGTCTGGCAGAAGTGAACCGACGTCAGCACCGCTCCTCGCAGGGCACGTTCGACGTCAGTGCAACCCCTTGCAGGGCACGTTCGACGTCAGGCCAGCGCCTTGTACGGCACGTGCAACCGCTCCCTCGTCCGCCGGTACGCCCGCCAGCCCCGGGTCCTGAACCCCTCGGGGAACGGCGCCACCGGCGCCCCGGCTCCCCTCGTCCACTCCCGGAACAGCTCCCGGCCCGTGTCGGCCCGCACCATCAGCCGGGCGAAGCGCCACGGATCGTCACCCGCCGAACTGAACGCGTCGCGCACCGCCGCCGACGACGTCCACCCGGCCGCGCGCACCTGCGCGCGCACCGCGCGGCTCGAATACCCGTGCGGGTACGCGAACGCCGTCACCGAATGCCCCAGGACGTCCTCCAACTCCCGCCCGCACCCCGCCACTTCCTCGCGCATCCGGCCGGACCGGAGGACGTCGAGCTGCGGGTGCGTCCGGGTGTGCCCGCCGATCTCCACCCCGGCCGCGTCGATTTCCGCGAGCTGGTCCCGGCTCAGCATCCGCGACCCCGGCGGGAACGGCCCGCCCGCCCGGCCGTCGGCCAGGCCACCGGTGGTGACGTACAGCGTCGCCGGCATCCCCCACCGGGCGAGCAGCGGCAGCACGGTCGCCCGGAAGTCCGCGAACCCGTCGTCGAACGTCAGCACCGCCGCCCGCTCCGGCAGCGGCGCGCCACCGCGCTGCGCGGCCACCAGCGCCCGCAGCGGCACGACCCGCAGACCGCTGTCGGCGATCAGCCCCAGCTGCTCCGCGAACGTCCGCGGGCTCACCGTGAACGGCGCGATCCACGAGGGCGGGTCGACCGCCACCGAGTGGTACAGGAACACCGGCACGGCGGCCACGGACCCGTCCAGCCCGGCGGGCCCGGCGGCCACCACCCCCTTCCGGCGCCCCGGCACGGCGGCCACGGGCCCCGACCGGCCGCCCGGCACGGCAGCCACCCGTCCCCCCGGGCCGCCCCACGCGGCGGTCGTACGGTCTTCCCGGTCGCCCGGCGCGGGAGTCACACGCGCCTCCCCAGCCCCTGGTCCGGCGGGCGGACGCCCCGTCCTGTCCCCCGGCGCCGCGTTCATGGCCGCCCCCTGCCCGCCGCGGCCGGCCGGGGCACCGACGACCGCGCCCGCGGGCCGGCGGCCGGCCGGGGACCGGCGTCGGGGGCGGGGCGGTGGGCGCGGCCCACCGCGTAGCCGGCGACGGTGGCCCCGACGCCTCCGGCGAGCGCGCCGGCCGTGCGCAGGCCGGCCGTGCGGCCGGGCCGCAGGGCTCGGGCGACGGCACGGGGGATGGTGGAGCGGAGGTAGGCGCGTTCGCTGGCGAGGGCGGCGTGGGTGCCGCCGAGCCGGGCGACCTGCGCCTTGGAGAGGCCTTCCGCGTAGCAGCGGGAGACGAAGTACGCCCAGGTGGCGCGGGCGGCGGGCACCCGGTGGCGGACGGCGGCGGCGGGCTCGTGGAGCAGGACGGAGCCGGGGCGGCGGGCCGCGATGCGCAGGCAGAGCTCGGTCTCCTCGCAGCCCAGCGGCCGGGTGCCGACGCGGCCCAGGTCGGCGCGGAAGCCTCCGGCGGCGACGACCTCGGCGCGGCGGAAGGACATGTTGGCGCCGATGAAGTTCCGTACGGGCGCGAGGTGCCGGGGCAGGCCCCGGTACGAGCAGCCGACGACCCAGTCGAACTCGGGCGGGAACCACGCCGGCCGCCGGGTGGCCCACCACGGCCGGACCAGGCCGCCGACGCCCGCGACGTCGGGGTCGGCGTACCGGGCGAGGAGCCCCTCGGACCAGTCGGGTTCGGCGGCCGCGTCGTCGTCGAGGAAGGCGACGACCTCGCAACGGGCGGCCTCGACGCCGGTGTTGCGGCCGTCCGACAGTCCCTGACGGCCGGCGTTCGCGAGGACCCGCACCCCGGTGAAGGCGGTGGACGCCCGCTCGTACAGCTCGGGGCAGTGGTCGACGACGAGGACGACCTCGTCCACGGGGTGCCGCTGGGCGCGCAGCGACCCGATCGCCGCCCGCAGGTCGTCCCACCGGTCGAGGGTGTAGGCGCAGACGACGACGGTCACGCTCGGCAGGGTGTTCACGAGGACCTCCCGGGTTCTGCCGTGAGCCAGCGGGAACGCCAGATCAGCAGGGGTGCGGCGAGCAGGGACGTGGTCACCACCCAGGCGATGCCGGCCCCGGTGATCCCCACGACCGGCAGGAGCAGCTTGGTGAGCCCGAGCACCAGCGCGCATTCGGCGATCTGCAGTCCGACCGCCCAGCGCAGCCGCCGCCGGGCCCGCGCGGCGTCGATGGCGATGCCGACGACGACGTTCGGCAGCGCGGCCAGGGCGAAGAGGCGGAGCAGCGTGGTCGCGTGCTCGGCGTACTCCGCTCCGAAGAGGGAGAGGATCTGCGGTGCGAGCGCCACGACGAGGACGACCGCGGACCCGAGCAGCAGGACCGCGTGGCGCAGTACCGTCTGCGCGTGCTCGACCAGCCGGCCCGGACTCCGCACGGCCTCCACCACCAGGGAGCTTCCCAGGTTGCGGGCCACGAGGAAGAGCACGTAGCCCACGCTGAAGGCGAGGGAGAAGTACGCGCTCTGCTCGGCGCCCAGGTTGTTCAGGACGATCAGCGGGACCAGGGCGTACGCCGCCATCCGGAACAGTGAGCCGAAGTAGTCGGCGGCCGCGTACCGCAGCGCCCGCTCCGGGCGCTCCGACGCCTCCGACGTCCGTACGTGGCGGGGCACGGCCCGGCGCAGCAGCACGTAGTTGGTGACGACGAGGGACACCGCGAGCGCGCCCGCCCAGGACAGCAGGATGCCGGACCGCAGCGCCAGCACCGCCCCCACGCCCAGCAGCCCGATCTTCACGCAGGCGAAGACCATGTTCTCGGCCACCACCCAGCCGGGTCGCCGGACCGCGGTCAGCGCGCCGTCCTGCATCACGAACACCGCGTATCCGGCGGTGGCCGCGACGAAGCAGCCGGCGGTCACCGGGGTGAGGAGGAAGTCCAGGTCGGGGGCGATCACGGGCACGAGCAGCAGGAACCCGAGGGCCGCCAGGGTGCTGACGGCGGCGCTCAGGGCGTAGCAGGTGAGGATCAGCCGCCGCGTGTGGTGTCCGGCGGAGGGCACGAACCGGACGAGGAAGTCCGCCAGGTTGAGCTGGCCGACGCCCGCGAGCAGCAGGGCCATGGAGAGGGCGGAGTAGTTGACGCCCACGACCTCGTCGTCGTACCAGTGCGCGGCGAGGATCCAGAAGACGGACCCCAGGCCGGCGCTCACGAGCGAACTCACCGCGAGCAGGTGCCCGTTGCGCAGCAGCGGGTCCCGGGAGAGCAGCGACCCTGCGCCGGACCGCAGCACCGCCCCGAACGAGCGCCGCCCGTCAGGGGCGGGCCCGTCCCCTCCGTCCGCCTGCGACGTCCGCTCGTGGCGCGGGACCGGGGCGGTGCGGGTGGCACGGAACGCGGACACCTCGGGTCCCCGCCGTGGCTGCTGCACGGTCATCGTCTTCCGCCCCGCCTCTGTGGGCCGGGCCGGGCGCGGACGGCCCCGCCGCGCCCCACGCGGGCGCGACCGTCGGAGCCGGGGGGCCAGGGGGTGTGGGCGCCCGGGCCGTGTGCGGCCCGTCGGCGCAGCCGCCGCTCGTCACGCCGGCTGCGCAGGTAGCCGAACGGCCCGTAGAGCAGGCCGCGCAGCTCCAGCTGGGCGATCCGGGACGCGGCGGCCCTCGCCGCCGCATCGGCCCCGGCGTCCGACCCGGCCTCCGACCCGGCGGCGGGTCCCGCGCCCGCCCCGGCGCCACCTACGGCGCCAGGTCCGGTGTCGGGTCCGGTGTCACGTCCGGTGTCACGTCCGGCTCGTTCCCGGCTCCTGGCCAGCGCGTACCGCACGCCGCCCGGCAGCCGTCGCAGCAGCGCGGGCAGCATGCGCGGTTCGTGGACGAGCGCCCCGGCGAGGTAGGCGCCGAAGCCGGCGCCGTAGCCGAATGCCTGCGCTTCGAGCGCCTCGGGGGTGCGACGGTGGCGGTGCCAGACGATCGCGGCGGGCTCGTAGGCGAGGGAGCGGCCCCGGGCGAGGACCCGGAAGAACGACAGCAGGTCGTCGCCGCCGTGCGCGGGGGTGCCCACGCCGGTGGCGGGGTCGAAACCGCCGAGCTCGCGCAGCAGGTCCGTACGGAAGGCCATGTTCGCGCCGGAGCCGAACCGGCCCGCCGTGAACGGGAACAGCGGGTCCGCCGGCGGGGCGCGCAGCGACCAGGTCCGCGGGGCGTACCCCTTCGCGAACGCGCCGTGCCGCTCCAGGGCGACCTGCGCCTCGGTGTCCAGCTCGGCGGGGACGATCAGGCCGGTGACGCAGCCGGTCCGGGCGTCGGCCAGGAAGGGCGCGGCGAGCGCGGTCAGCCAGCCGGGGTCGACGAGCGTGTCGTCGTCCGTGAAGGCGGCGATGCGGCCCCGGGCCGCGGCCAGCCCCCGGTTGTGCGCCCGGGCGAGGCCGGGCACCGGCTCGCGCAGGTAGCGGACGACGGGCCGCTGCTTCCGTACGGCTCCGTCGCCGTCGCGGAGCGGACCGTACTCCCGCCGGATCAGTTCCTCGGTGGATCCGTCCGCCGGGGCGTTGTCCACCACGATGACCTCGAACCGCGGGTACGTGAGCGCGAGCAGCGAGTCCAGGCAGTCCCTGAGCATCCCGGCGCGGTTCCGCGTCGCGACGATCACGCTGATCTCCGGGGCCGGGGCGACGCCGGTCCTGGAGCGCGGGCCCGGTGACGAAGCGGCCGCGGGAAGACCTCCGGCGCCCGGATCCGAGGCGGCGACCGCGGGAGCAGCCCGTGGGCCCGGATCGGCGACGTCCGCGGCGGGGAAGTCGCGCAGGGCCGCGTCCGCGAGCGCCTGCCACAGTTCCCCGGGTCCGTGTCCGGACGCCTCGGCCATCCCCAGGGGGCGGCCGTGCAGGCGTACGAGGCCCAGTGCGCGGCCCGACGGCCCGATCCGCACCCGGCCTCCGGGGCGCCGGAAGGCGCCCGGCTCGGCGAGGTCGATGTCCACGACGGGCATCGGGACGGACAGCCCGGGCGGGGCCGGGGTCACGACGCGCTCCGCTCCCGTGGGGCGGGCGCCGTCATGGCGCCGGGTCGCTCGGACAGGAGGGTGCGGAGCACGCGTCGCCCGTCGGAGATCGCGTGCAGGTTGGAGCGTCCGTTGCGCCGGGGGAGTTCGAGGCTCGGGACCTCGGCGATCCGGAGTCCGGAGCGCAGGGCGTGCACGATCATCTCGGTCTCGATCTCGAAGCCGGTGGCGTGCAGGTCGAGCTGGTCGAGGAAGGTGCGGCGGAAGGCGCAGAAGCCGTAGCAGAGGTCGGTGAGCGTGGCGTCGTAGAGCCGGTTCACGAGGGCGAGCAGGGCGTGGTTGCCGAGCCTGCGGAAGCGGGTGATGTCGAGGGAGCCGCCGCCTTCGACGAAGCGGGAGCCCTTGACGAAGTCGTACCCGTTCTCCAGGAAGTGCACGAAGTGCGGGATCTCGGCGGGGGACATGCTGCCGTCGGCGTCCATCATGACGATGTAGTCGCCGCGTGCCGCGAGGAAGCCGGTGCGCAGCGCGTTCCCCTTGCCCTTCCCGCTCTGCGGGATGCTGCGGACCGTGGGCAGGATCTGGGTCGCGACGCGGACGGTGGCGTCGTGGGAGT
Organism: Streptomyces sp. NPDC056361; assembly: GCF_042262805.1. Taxonomy (NCBI): domain Bacteria; kingdom Bacillati; phylum Actinomycetota; class Actinomycetes; order Kitasatosporales; family Streptomycetaceae; genus Streptomyces; species Streptomyces sp. NPDC056361. The sequence goes on along the minus strand of NZ_JBHJQI010000036.1, from coordinate 41,345 downwards.
CGCCGTCGATGAGGAGGACCTCGCCGACGCAGTCCGGGATCTGTTCGAACACCCAGGGGATGTTGCGCGCCTCGTTGAGCGCCGGGACCACGAGGCTCACCGCGAGCCGGGTCGGCGCCCTGTCCTCGGCGCGCCGCATCGGGTGCGGGGGCGGGTCGGTGGAGCGGTGGATGGGGTGGTCGTCGGGCCGTGAGCCGGTGCTCTGCGGCAGGGTCGGGTGAGTGGTCATGATGGCTCCGGATCGAATCGGTGCACGGTCGTGCCGTGCTGCGGAGGCCGTCCGCCGGACGTGGTGACCGGCGGGTTTCACCCTGCCGATTGCACCGTACGTTTACGACGTATATGTACACTTTATCCCTGGATGTTCATCGGTCAAGGCGAGGCGCTCGCACGGCGAACGCGGGCACGCCCCTCACCGGGACCGCACGGCGAAGGCGGGCACATGCCGATCGAGAAGGACCCCGCGCGGGGGCGCCGGGCACCGGCCCGCCGCGCCGGCGACCACGGCCGCTACGGCCGGCTGAGCCGGGAGCGCGTGCTCGCCACCGCCCTGGATCTGGTCGACCGCGAGGGGCTGTCCGCCCTGAGCATGCGCCGGACCGGCGCCGAGCTCGGCGTGGAGGCCATGGCGCTGTACCGGTACGCGGCGGGGAAGGACGCGCTGCTCGACGGCCTGGTCGAGGCCCTCTACACGGAACTGGAGGAACGGCTCGCCGCCTCCCCCGAGGCACCCGAATGGCGGGACGAGCTCCACCGGATCGCCGCCGAGACCTACGGGGTCGCCTTCGCCCACCCCCACGTGGCCCCGCTCCTGGCCACCCGCATGCTGGCGGTCCCGCTCGCCCGCCGCCCGCTCGCCGTGCTCCGGGGCCACGAGCGCATCCTGACCCTGCTCGGCCGGGCGGGCCTCGACGAGGACGCCACCGTCATGGCCTTCCGGGCCGTCACCAGCTGGGTCCTCGGCTACGTCCTGGGCGACCTGCGCGCGATGGTCGACAACCCCGACGAGCCCGACCCGGCGTTCCGCCTCGGTCTCCACCGCATGCCGGCCCGCGAGCTCCCCCGCCTCCGCGGCGCCGCCCCGGTCCTCGCCCGCCACGGCGGCCCGGCCGGCCTGGCCGTCGGCCTCGACGCCCTCCTCGACGGCTTCGCCCCCGGCCCCTGAAGCGCGGGCCGGGGGCGTCAGGGGCCCGCCGTCAGATCGAGAGGCCCCGCACCAGCAGGTCGAGCAGCGCGCAGACGAACAGGCTGATCCCGATGAACCCGTTCGTCGTGAAGAACGCCCGGTTCAGCCGCGACAGGTCGTGCGGCTTCACGATCGAGTGCTCGTACCCGAAGGCCGCCACCACGATCACGAGACCGATCCAGAAGAACGTCCCGGCGTCCGTGGCCAGCGCGTACCAGACGAGCAGCCCCGTCGTCACGACCGCCGACGCCCGGGCGCCCCACAGCGCCGCCGGCACCCCGAACCGCGCCGGCACCGACATCACGCCGTGCGCCCGGTCGGCCTGCACGTCCTGGCAGGCGAAGATCAGATCGAACCCGCCGATCCACACGCCCACCGCGAGCCCGAGGATCACCGCGTCCCACGACCACTCGCCGGTCACGGCGAGCCACGCCCCGATCGGCCCGATCGCCTGCGCGAGGCCGAGGATCGCGTGCGGGAAGTTCGTGAACCGCTTCCCGTACGGGTAGACGACCATCGGGATCACCGCCAGCGGCGCCAGCGCCAGGCACAGCGGATTGAGCAGCGCGGCCGCCCCCAGGAACACCACGACGGCGATCCCGGCCCCGACCCACGCCGACCGCACGGACACCGCGCCGGTGACCAGCTCGCGGTTGGCCGTCCGCGGGTTCCGCGCGTCGATCTCCCGGTCGATGATCCGGTTGCAGGCCATCGCGAACGTCCGCAGCCCCACCATGCACACCGTCACCAGGAACAGCGTCCACCAGTGGATGTTCCGGTCGAGCTGGAACATCGCGGTGAGCGAGGCGATGTACGCGAAGGGCAGCGCGAAGATCGAGTGCTCGATCATCACGAGGCGGAGGAAGGCCTTCACCTTGCCGCCGGCCTCGGGCGCGGGCCCCTGGCCGAGGACGCCTTCGGCGGCCGATGTCATACGAGGGACCTCCGGAACTCTTCGATGCGACCGGCCAGCTCCACCCGGTCGGCCGGGCCGATCTCCAGGTCGAGGTGGACGACCGCGTCGTGACCGTTGGGCGTGAGCCGGACGAGGAACGCGAGCCCGTCGCCCGCCGGGACCGACTGGAGCGTCAGCGGGTTGCTCCGGGCCTCCGTGACCACGAGACGGAACGACCCGCCGTCGATCACCCGGTTCCACAGCGCGTCCGTGAACGCGGCGACCTCGTCCGGGTCCAGGTAGGCGCCGAAACCGGCCGAGAACACGTCGTCCCAGTCCGCCGTCACCCGCCAGCCCTCGGCGGAACCCGGGTCGTGCGCCAGCGCGACCCAGGCGGCGTCGTCGCCGATCCGGAGCTCCGGGCTCACAGCCCGTACTCCTTCCAGCGGCGGTCCACCAGGGCCGCCGTCGCCGGGTCGGACTCGACCATGTCGGGCCAGCCGCCGTCGCGGGTGTAGCCCTCCTCGGGGAGCTTCTTGGTGGCGTCGATGCCGGCCTTGCCGCCCCAGAACTGCTGGTAGGAGGCGTGGTCGAGGTGGTCGACCGGGCCTTCCACGACCGTCAGGTCGCGGGCGTAGTCGGTGTTGCCGAGGGCGCGCCAGGAGACCTCGTGGAGGTCGTGGACGTCGCAGTCCTTGTCGACGACGATGATCAGCTTGGTCAGCGACATCATGTGGGCGCCCCAGATGGCGTGCATGACCTTCTGGGCGTGCTTCGGGTACTTCTTGTCGATCGAGACGATCGCGCAGTTGTGGAAGCCGCCCGACTCCGGCAGGTGGTAGTCGACGATGTCCGGCACGATGATCTTGAGCAGGGGCAGGAAGAACCGCTCCGTGGCCCGCCCCAGCGGCCCGTCCTCGGTCGGCGGCCGGCCGACGACGATCGACTGGAGCAGCGGGCGCTTCCGCATCGTGATGCAGTCGATCTTCAGCGCGGGGAACGGCTCCTGCGGCGTGTAGAAGCCGGTGTGGTCGCCGAAGGGCCCCTCCGGCAGCGTCTCGCCGGGCTCGAGCCAGCCCTCGACGACGACCTCGGCGTGGGCCGGGACCTGGAGCGGGACGGTCTTGCAGTCGACCATCTCGATCCGCTTGCCCTGCACGAAGCCGGCGAACAGGTACTCGTCGATGTCGCCGGGCAGCGGGGCCGTCGAGGCGTACGTGACGGCCGGCGGGCAGCCGAAGGCGATGGCGACCGGCAGCCGCTCGCCCTTGGCCGCGGCCACCGCGTAGTGGTTCCGGCTGTCCTTGTGGATCTGCCAGTGCATGCCGATGGTGCGCTTGTCGTGCCGCTGGAGCCGGTAGAGCCCCAGGTTTCGCACGCCGGTCTCGGGGTGCTTGGTGTGGGTGAGGCCCAGGTTGAAGAAGGACCCGCCGTCCTTCGGCCAGGTGAAGAGCGCCGGCAGCTTGTCGAGGTCGACGTCGTCGCCGGTGAGCACGACCTCCTGCACGGGGGCCGCCTCGGACTTCACCTTCTTCGGCGGCACGTGGACCATCGAGCCGAGCTTCCCGAAGGCCTCGCGGACGCCGACGAAACCGTGCGGGAGCTCGGGCTTCAGCAGCCCGCCGATCTTCTCGCTGATCTCGCCGTACGACTTGAGGCCGAGCGCCTTGAGCAGTCGCCGGTCCGTCCCGAAGACGTTCATCGCGAGCGGCATGGCGGAGCCCTTGACGTTCTCGAAGAGGAGCGCCGGGCCTCCCGCCTTGTTCACGCGGTCGACGATCTCCCCGACCTCCAGGTACGGGTCGACTTCGGCCTTGATGCGCTTGAGGTCGCCTTCGCGTTCCAGGGCCCTGAGCAGCGAGCGGAGATCGTCGTAAGCCATAGGGGCCAGTATCCGCCACGGGCTAGGCTTGGCTCGTCACCGGGGCCGTCGCAACACGCCCCGCCGCTGCTTCCAGGGGGCTGTCCCACATGCTCAGGGCACTGATGTACATCCTGCCGCTGGCACTGACGATCTACGCCTTCATCGACTGCCTCAACACCCCCGAGGACGAGGCCAAGCACCTCCCCAAGGTCGTCTGGGTCATCATCATCCTGCTCTTCTGGATCGTCGGTCCGATCGTCTGGTTCGCCGCCGGCAAGATGCGCCACGCGCCCGCCGGGGGCCGTACGCCCTCCGAGTGGCACCGCAACCACCGCCAGGAGTGGGTCGCCCCCGACGACAACCCCGACTTCCTCAAGTCCCTCCGCGAGGAGAACAAGAAGGACGAGTCCCTCCTCAAGGACTGGGAGGCCGACCTCCGCCGCCGCGAGGAAGAACTGAAGAAGCGCGAGCGCGGCGAGGACACGGACGGCTGATGGCACCCCGGCACGGACGGACCGAAGGGGCGGCGCGCTGATGGAGCTGCGGCTCCTGGCCACCTTCGAGAAGGTCGCCGACGTCCTCTCCTTCACCCGGGCCGCCGCCGACCTCGGCTACGCCCAGTCCAGCGTCACCGGCCAGATCCGCTCCCTGGAGTCGTCCCTCGGCGTGGAGCTCTTCGAGCGGCTCGGCAGCCGCATCCGCCTCACCGAGGCCGGTGAGCGGCTCCTCCCGTACGCCCGCCGCATGGCGGACCTCGCGGAGGAGGCCCGTACCGCCGTCGCAGCCACCGGGGAACCCTCGGGTCCGATCGCCGTCGGCACCATGGAGTCCCTCACCTCCTACCGCCTGCCGCCGCTCCTGGAGTACTTCCACCACCGCTACCCCAAGGTCCGGCTCACCCTCCGACCCACCCTCGGCGACGAGACCCGCCAGGCCCTCCGCCAGGGCACCTACGACGTCGGCTTCCTCATGGAGCCCGACACGGAGCACGAGGGCCTGGAGTCCGAGGTCCTCGCCCCCGAGCCCCTCGTCCTCGTCGCGGGCCCGGGCCACCCCCTGGCCGACCGCACGGACCTGACCAGCGCGGACCTCGCCGACGCCCGGCTCGTCGGCACCGAGCCCGGCTGCCCCTACCGCGACCTCTTCGAGCGGGAGCTCCGGGAGTGGGCGCCGCCCTTCATGGAGTTCGGCACCATCGAGGCGACCAAGCGCGGCGTCGCCGCCGGCCTCGGCATCGCCCTCCTCCCCCGGGTGGCCGTCGCCGAGGAGCTCGCCTCCGGCGCCCTGGTCCCCCTGGCCTGGCAGGCCCCCTTCACCCTCTTCACCCAACTCGCGTGGCGGCGGGGGAAGCGGCTTCCCCCGCACGTCCGCCTGTTCGTCGAGCAGGCGCGCCGCCTCGTGTCCGAGCAGACCCCGCCAGCGTGACCTTCAGGCTCGCCAGCACGATCAGCGGGACCCCGAGCGCCTGCACGAGACCGATGTGGTGCCCGTACACCGCCCAGTCGACCCCCATCGCGACCGCCGGGTAGGTGAAGGCGAGCACCGCGATCTTCGCGGTCGGCAGCTTGGCGTACGCGGCGTACATCAGCACGTACATCAGCCCCGTGTGGATCAGCCCGAGCCCCACCAGCCACGCCCATCCCGCCCCGAGCCCCGCCACCGCGCCGAAGTCCGTGAACGGCAGCAGCAGCGGCATCCCCACGAGCACCTGCACCAGCGCGATCAGGTGCGGCCGCACCCCGGTGATCCGCTTCGTCACGAACGTCGACAACGCGTACAGCACCGCCGCCGCGAGCGCGAACCCGATCCCCTTGAGCGACGCCGTGTCCCCCGGCCTCACCCCGGACACCAGCACCAGCCCCACGAAGGCGACGACGAGCCACGCCAGCTTCCCGCCCGGGATCCGCTCCCTCGTGAACACCGCCCCCAGCAGCACCAGGAAGAACGGCTGCGTGTGGTAGACGACGGTCGCGAGCGAGATCGAGCTGGCCTCGTACGCCTCGAACAGGAACACCCAGTTGAAGACGATGAACACCCCGCCGAGCGCCGCCATCCCCAGCTTCCGCGCGGTGAACCCGTGCCCGGTGAAGAACCCCCGCACCAGGCTGTACGCGCCCAGCGCCAGCGCCCCGAAGAGGCACCGGAAGAACACCACCTCGAAGGGCGACGCCCCCGACTCGACGACGAACACGCCGAGGGTGCCCGACAGCACCATGGCGAGGGTCAGTTCGACGGTTCCCCTGGTCTCGTTTCTCATGTCCCCGACGCTACGGAGAGAGCCGGGTACCGGTCCACGAGCCAGTGGGGCGTCCTCCCGATGGGCCCGATCGGCCCGGCCGATGAGCCCCGGAATACCCCCGGGAAAACCGGAGTTGGCACCGGATACCCGACGACACCGGAGCATCAGACATGACCCAGGACAGCCCGCACGGCCCGGACCGCTCGTTCCTCTTCGTCCTCGGCAGCTCCCGCGCCGACGGCAACTCCGAGCTCCTCGCCCGCGCCGCCGCCGCCCACCTCCCCTCGGACGTCCCGCAACGCTGGGTGGACCTGAACGAGCTCCCCCTGTCCGACTTCCAGGACGGCCGCCACGAAGACGCCGACCGCCGCCCCGGCGACACCGAGGAGCTCCTCCGCCGGGCCACCCTGGAAGCCACCGACATCGTCATCGTCTCCCCCCTCTACTGGTACAGCCTCTCCGCCCAGACCAAGCGCTACCTCGACTACTGGTCCGGCTGGCTCAACGTCCCCGGCTCCGACTTCAAGGCCCGCATGGCCGGCCACACCCTCTGGGGCGTCACCGCCATGGCCCACGACGAACACGAAGTCGCCGACGGCCTCGTCACCACCCTCAGCCACTCCGCCGCCTACCTCCACATGCACTTCGGCGGCGTCCTCAAGGGCACCGCCTCCCGCCCCGGCGACATCCACGCCGACGAACAGGCCCTCATCCACGCCAAGACCTTCTTCCAGCGCCCGACCCCCCTCGCCCGCTTCCCCTACGAGGAGGCCGACGCGGCCGCGTGAGGGCCGTGGCACAGGCACCCGCACACCAGGTACCGGACCCCCGGTACGCCGCTGTCGCGCGGTGCGTGGTCGCGGCAGCGGTCGTGGCGGCCGACGACGCAGCGCGGGGAGCGGAACTCCGGCTCGGGCGGGGCCGCGAGGGCACGGGCCAGCAGGGAGACGGTCACCGCGTCCGCGATCTCGGGCGTCACCCACCATCCGTCGCCCGCGCGGTCGCGGTGCGGGCCGTCGTGCGCCACCGCGAGTACGCAGACCGAGCCGCCCCACACCGGACGCACGACCTCGGCCACGTCGAGCACGGACCGTCGTGCCCCGCAGCGGCTCATCGGGTGCTCCCGGCATGGATGTTGCGGTGGTCGACGTCGAGGCCGACGGTGGCGAGCCACAGCGTCCGGCGATGCCTGCGTTGGGCCGAGCGCGTGCAGGGGCCGGCGAGGTACGGGCGCACCAGGGGCGAGCGGGCGCCGTCCAGGGGCATCGCCTGTTCCCGGGCGTACGGGGAACGCCGGGCGGGGGCGCGGTGCCGGCGCGGGGCGGCGGCGGGCGGGGCCGGTGGGCGGGGGCGGTGCCTGCCGGTAGGGGGCAGGGCGAGCATGAGAAGCCAGAGGAGGAGCGGGATCCAGGCCCGACCCAGTGCGCGCGCGATAGGGTTCCGCACGTCATCAACTCCCTTATGAGTTGGTGGCCATGCCCCGGGGCCGTTCCAGCGGTCGCCGGGGTTTTCGCTTGCCTGAAAACCTAGCTTGACTACAGTCCTCTGTAGACAAGTGAAGAGAGATCCACCCGATCGTGTATATGCCTATCGCTCTACATTGGACACATGAGCGATAACTCCGCACCGAGCGGCCCCCTGGACCCCCAGAGCGCCACCCCGCTCTACATCCAGCTGGCCGAGATCATCGGCAAGCAGATCGCCTCTGGTGCTCTCGCCCCCGACCGCCCCATCCCCTCCGAGAACCGTCTGGCCGAGGAGTACGGCGTAGCCCGGCTCACCGCCCGGCGCGCCACCCAGGAGCTGCGGGACCGCGGGCTCGTAATCACCGTGCGCGGCAAGGGCTCCTACGTCACCCCCACCGCCGGGACGTGACGTAGGCGGTCCACCGGGGAACAGTCCCCACATGGACCAGGAACAAGCACGGCGATGGCTCGCCACCGCGCTCGACGAGGCCCGCACGGGGCTCGCGGAGGGCGGGATCCCGATCGGGGCCGCCCTGTACGGCGCCGACGGCAGCCTGCTCGGGCGCGGGCACAACCGGCGGGTGCAGGACGGGGACCCGTCGGCGCACGGGGAGACCGCCGCGTTCCGGGCGGCCGGGCGGCAGCGCTCGTACCGGGGGACGACGATGGTGACGACGCTGTCGCCGTGCTGGTACTGCTCGGGGCTGGTGCGGCAGTTCGGGATCTCGCGGGTGGTCGTCGGGGAGGCGGAGACGTTCCACGGCGGGCACGAGTGGCTGGTGGAGCACGGGGTCGAGGTCGTGGTGCTCGACGATCCCGAATGCGTCGGGTTGATGCGGGAGTTCATCGAGCGGGAGCCCGCGCTGTGGAACGAGGACATCGGCGATGAGTGAAGCGAGCCTGCCCACGATCGATCTCGCCCGCGATCCGGCCCCGCAGCTGCCCGCCGTCGACCGCGCGCTGCGGGAGGCGGGGTTTCTGCTGGTCACCGGGCACGGGGTGGACAGCGGGCTGCGTGCGGAGATCCGGGCGGTCGCGCGCCGCTTCTTCCACCTGCCGGCCGCCACCAAGGAGCCGTACGCCGTGCGGGTCGGGGGGCGGGGGTGGCTGGGGCCCGGCGCGGAGGCGAACGGGTACGCGGAGGGGACGGAGACGCCGCCGGACCTGAAGGAGTCGCTGTCGTTCGCGGCGGAGGAGCCGACGGGGGACGCGGCGGTGGACGCGGAGTGGTTCCTGCCGAACACCTGGCCCGCGGAGGTGCCGGAGCTGAGGCCGCTGGTGGAGCGGTACCTGGCGGAGATGAAGGCGCTGTCGGACCGGGTGCTCGACCTGCTCGGGGAGGCGCTGGGCGAGGAGCGGGACTTCTTCACGCGGCACACGGGGCATCCGACGTTCGGGTTCAACGTGAACTGGTATCCGGGGCGGGAGCGGACGGGTGAGCCGGAGCCGGGGCAGTTCCGGATCGGGCCGCACACGGACTTCGGGACGGTGACCGTCCTGGACCGGGAGGCGGGGAAGGGCGGGCTGCAGGTGTTCACGGACGCCGGGGGGTGGCAGGACGCGCCGTTCGACCCGGCCGCGTTCACGGTGAACATCGGGGATCTGATGGCGGGTTGGACCGGGGGACGGTGGAGGTCGGGGCGGCACAGGGTGCTGCCGCCGCCCGCCGACGCACCGGCGGAGGAGCTGATGTCGCTCGTGTACTTCTACGAGTGCACGCCGGGGACGACGATCCACGGCATCGAGTCGCACGGGTACCTGCGGGCCCAACTGGACGCCATCGCCACGGATTGACCGCGCCCGCGAACCCTCGCCCGAATGGTTGAACGAGAACAACAGCCGGTAGATATCCTCCACTTGAGGTTGTGACGGGGCACACCTCATGGGGAATCAGGGGGGTGTCGGGGGGCGTGGAAAGGGAGCTGTACGGCCGCGAAGCGGTCCTGCACGAGGGCGGGCTCGCCGCGCGGCTGGTCGGGCTGGCCGGGAAGGGCGGGGCGCGGGTCGCGTACGAGCACGGCGACGATCCGCCGGTGACGGTGTTCACCGGCGGGCGCGGCATGGGGAAGACCGCGCTGCTGAAGGAGGTCCGCAACCGGTACAAGGGGTTCACGCCGCTGGCGCTGCTCGACTGCGCGAGCGTGGAGCCGCCGGCCGATCACGGACCCGGGTGGACGCCGGTCACGGGGGCGCTCGCCGAGCTCGCGGTCCAACTGGCGCCGCGGGGGACGGTCGTGCGGGCCGTGCAGTTCCCCCGGCTCTCGCTCGGCCTGGTGGCCGTGGCCTCGCTGGCCTGGTCGCAGGAGGACGACGAGCGGGCGCGGCGCGACCTCCAGCGGCTGGGACCGCTGCTGGCGACGGTCGACGCGACGCGGGGCGCCGCGACGAACTGGGTCGGCAAGGTCCTCTCCAAGCTCGCCGCCACCTTCGCCGACGCCGCCGCCCCGCTCGCCGGACTGCTCGCCGAGGCGACCGTGGAGACCGTCCTGGAGGAGGTGTTCAGCCGCTTCCAGCGCACTTCCGAGAGCTGGTACGGGGGCTACCGCAACGCGGGCGGGCGCGGCAAGGCGGGGCTGCAGCAGCTCGCGATCGACTTCGAGCAGGGCGGGGAGCGGCGGCGGGAGGCCGAGGCGTTCCTCGTCGGCGCGCTGACCGAGGACCTGTTCCGGGCCTACACGGGCCTCCGGCAGCGCGGCACGCGCATCGGGCGCCCCCTGCTCCTCCTCGACAACGCGCACGAGGCGGTGGGCCGGCAGCTCGTCGAGCCGATGCTGCGGGCGCGGGCCGACGGGCGGCGCGACCGGGTCGTCGTCCTCGCCACGTCACGGGACCGCGACTACCAGGGGATGCGGAACGCCACCCGCACCCGGCTGCCGGAGACGGCGCACCGGGCGCCGTGTCCGCGCGGGACGAGCATCGGCTCCGGCATCCTCGCCGTCGAGCTGACGCCGCTGTCGGCGGCGCAGACCCGGTCCGTGTTCGACCGGCACGACCCGGACGGCCGGACCCCGGCCGAGCTGGCCCGCGCGGTGCACCGGCTGACCGGCGGCCGGCCGCTCGGCGTGGCGCTCCTCGGCCGGGCCGCCGGGGAGGCGCCGCCGGCGCTGCGGGCCGCGCTCACCCCCGGCGCGCTCCTCGACCTGACGGTGGAGCTGCGGGAGGACACCGAGCCGGTGCCCGTCGCCCCGGCCCTCCTCGCCGAGCTCCTGCCCGTGCAGCGGCCGGGGCCGTACGCGGTGCTCGCCGCCACCCACGACGAGGAGTCGGCGCGGATGCTGGCCCACGCCCGGCTCCAGGGCGAGTCCCTGGACGGGGACGTGGCCCTGCGCGTCCGCGACCGGCTGCGGGCCGAGAACTGGCCCGAGGGGCCGGGGCACTTCGTCGCCGACCCGCTGCTGCGGGCCCTGCTGCTGCACCGGCTGCGCTTCGAGGACGGCGACCATCCGCGGTACGCGGCCTGGCGGGCGGTCCACGAGACGCTGCACCGGCACTACGGGCCGGAGCCGGGCCCGTACCGGCTCCACCACGATCTGGCGCTCGGCCGGACCGAGCTCGCCGTCGTCCACCTGCGGCTGTCGTTCGCCGGTCCGGACATCCTGGGCTGGCTCGGGCAGCTGCGGTTCGTCGCCGCCGCCCCGTACCCGCGCGAGCGGCACGGAACCGGCCCCGACCCGCGCCGGGCCATCGCGCTCGGGCAGGGTCCGGCGCCCGCGCCGCCCGAGGGCCTCGACGCCGACACCACCGAACTCCACCTGTCCGTACGGCGTCTGCTGCACGCCGTATGGCTGCTCACCGATCCGCTGGCGCTGCCCGACGACGAGGTGGCCGACCGGCTGGCGCACGAGCTGCGCCGGCTGTCCGGCCGCCATCTGACGGGCAGCGGTCCGCTGTGGGACGCGGCCACCCACTGGCCGCGCGACATCCGCTCCTGGCGCGAGCTCTCGCTCCCGCCGGGCAGCGAGGACGGAGTCTGACGCCATGCTCGACTGGCTGCGCCGCCACCTCTACTGGACACCCCGCCAGAAGTTCCTGACCTGGATCGTCGTCTCGGCCGTCGTCGTCGGCGCCGGCAGTTACGTGGGCCTCCGGATCGCCAAGCCGGAGAACCGTTCCTGTGCGACCGGCGTCGAGCGTCCCGCCGGAACCGACGAGTGCGTCGGCGTCAACGGCGACGGGTACGACTTCCGCGTCTCCTACCTCACCGAGATCGCCGGCGCCGTCGGCCGCGAGAACGCCGCGCTCAAGGACGGCGAGTACGCCACCGTCGCCGTCCTCCTGCCGATGACCTCCACGGACGCCGGCATGCGCACCAAGGTGCTGCACGAGCTCCAGGGCGCGTACGCCTACCAGTACCGCGCCAACCACGCGTCCAACAGCGAGACCCCGAAGATCCGGCTGGTCCTCGCCAACACCGGCAAGGGCAACGCCCACTGGCGCACCACCGTCGACCGGCTCGTCGGCATGACCGAGGCCCCGCACCGGCTGCGGGCGGTGTCCGGCGTCGCCACCTCGTCCACCGAGATGCGCGAGGCGGTCACCGCCCTCACCGGAAGCGGGATCGCCGTCGTCGGCACCACCATCACCGCCGACGACATCGCGAACGGCCCCGGAGCCGCGAACCGCTACCCCGGCCTGGCCCGCGTCTCCCCCACCAACAGCGACGAGGCCAAGGCCCTCGCCCACTTCGGCCGGGTCGACGCGGCCAAGGCCCTCCTCGTCCAGGACACCCGCAGCGGCGACCACTACACCGACACCCTCAAGGCCGCCTTCTCCGCGTCCCTCAAGGGCGCGCCCTACGAGCCGCAGCTCTTCACCTCGCCCGCCGACCCCACCGAGGAAGGCACCACCGCCAACACCTTCCGCCAGATCACCCACCTGATCTGCGACACCCGCGCCGAGACCGTCTTCTTCGCCGGCCGCCACACCCAGCTGCGCCAGTTCATCAACGCCCTCGGTGCCCGCGGCTGCACCGACCGGGCCTTCACGATCCTCACCGGCGACGAGGGCTCCTACCTCGGCGCCGACGACGAGCTCGACCGCGACGCCCTCAAGGCCAAGCTCACCGTCCGGTACGCGGCCCTCGCCCACCCCGACGCCTGGAAGCCCGCCCCCGGCCGCCGCATCCCCGCCACGGGCGGCTCCACGGTCGCGTACTCGACCTTCGTCACCGACATCGCCCGCGCCTCGAAGAAGCCCGTCGCCCTCTCCGACGGGCAGGCCATCGTCGCCTACGACGCCATGGCCACCGCCGTCCACGCCATCCGCCAGGCCACCCCCCAGGGCTCCCAGTACCCCGAGCTCGCCGACGTCGTCACCCAATGGCCCCAGGTCAAGGGCTCCCTCCGCGTCCAGGGCGCCGGCGGCTGGATCTGCCTCGACAACTACGGCAACCCCTACAACAAGGCCGTCCCCATCGTCGAACTCGCCCTCGACGGCACCCAGCGCTTCGTCCAGATAGCCTGGCCCGAAGGCAAACCCCCCACCACCGCCTGCCTCCCGCCGAAGAAGCAGTGACCTCCGGGCGCCCCGCCCCTACGGCACCCACTTGGGCCAGGGCTCGTCGTCCCGCTCGTACAGCCCCCGCAGGTGCCGCCACCGCTCGTCCGACCAGTCGCGCCAATCCGTCGGCCGCCCGTCCAGCGCCGCGGCCAACCGCTCCAGGTGCTCGTGCCACCCGGCGGCGCAGTCGAGCCGGTAGTCCTTCGACCCCTGGAACTCGTTCGTGAAACGCAGAACGGTCGACCCGCCCCCACCCCCGGACCCCGGTTCCAGATGGAACCGGATCCGGCCGTGGGTGGTCGGATCGACCGTGTACTCGGCCACGTAGTCGGGATCCCAGGCGGTCACCCGCCCCGAGACCTCGGTGTCGCTGTTCAGCCAGCGGAGCGTGACCCGCCCGCCGAGCCGCGGCTCCAGCGGATCCGCCTCGCAGAGCCAGCCCGGCAGGCCCTCGGGCGAGGCGACGGCCGCCCAGACCGCCGGCACCGGATGCGGCAGATCCACCACGAACCGCACCAGGTGGACGTCGCCGTCGTGGGTCTCGCACCTGCCCCGGGATATCTCGCTCATACCTCAAGCGTGGCCCCGGGGCCGGTCGGCCGCTAGCGCAGGGCTCAGACGCCCGCGTAGGAGTGCTTGCTGCTGACGAAGATGTTGACGCCGTAGTAGTTGAAGAGGAAGCAGGCGAAGGCGATGAGCGCGATGTACGCGGCCTTGCGGCCCTTCCAGCCGGCCGTCGCGCGCGCGTGCAGGTACGCGGCGTAACCGACCCAGGTGATGAAGGACCAGACCTCCTTGGCGTCCCAGCCCCAGTAGCGGCCCCACGCGTCGCCGGCCCAGATCGCGCCGGCGATGATCGTGAAGGTCCAGAGCGGGAAGACGGCCGCGTTGATCCGGTACGAGAACTTGTCGAGCGAGGCCGCGGAGGGCAGCCGCTCCAGGACGGAGCGGGCGAAGGAGCCCGGGTTGCCGCCGGTCGCCAGCTTGTTCTCGTACGAGTCGCGGAAGAGGTACAGCAGGGTGCCGACCGCGCCGATGTAGAAGACCGCGCCGCAGAAGATCGCGGTGGAGACGTGGATCCACAGCCAGTACGAGTCGAGCGCCGGGACCAGCTGGTCGCTGGGGGTCTTCAGCCAGGTGGTGGCCATGCCCAGGTCGAGCAGGACGGTCGTCACCAGGGGCAGACCGATCCAGCGGACGTTCTTCTTGGCGACGAGGAAGCCGAGGTACGCGCCGACCGCCACCGTGGAGAAGGTGGTGGAGAACTCGTACATGTTGCCCCAGGGGGCACGCTGCACGGACAGCGCGCGGGCGACCACGCCCGAGGCCTCGACCAGGAAGGCGAGGACGGTGAGCGAGACGGCGATCCGGCCGTACAGGTCGCCCTTGACCGTGCCGCCGGCCGCGCCGGGACCGTCCGGCACGTCCCGGGTGCCGGCCGCGGAGCGGGTGACGACCTGCGGCTTGTCGAGTACGGCGGTGCCACCGGCCTTCGTGACCTGGACGGTCACGGCCGGGGTCGCGGCACCGGCGGCCTGCTGCGTGAGGGCGGCGGCGGTGCGGCCGACCTTGCTGCGGCTGCCGAGGACCCACTCGGCGATGTGGGCGAAGAAGGCCAGGGTGTAGACGGCCATCGAGGAGTAGATGAGCAGGTCGCTCATCCGCGCCAGGCTCTCGTTGGTCGTGGCGGCGAGGATCACTTGTCGGCCTCTCCAGAAGGGGCAGGGTCTTCTGCGGGTTCTTCCGCGGTTTCCGTTTCCGGTACGGCTTCCGCCGTGGGCGGCGCCTGGGCGGTCAGCGCGACCGCGAAGTCGCCCAGCTCCTCCGGCAGCCTGGCCGACTCGCTCCGGCCGAGGCCGGCCATCTCGACGACGGTGACGCCGTCCTCACCGCGCACGGCCCGGACCCAGATCCGGCGCCGCTGGATGAAGAGCGAACCGGTCAGTCCGGCGATGGCGGCGATGGCGCCCGCGAGGGCGAGGCCGTTCCCCGGCTGCTGCGAGATCTGGAAGCTCGCCCACTCCTTGATGTCCTTCTCGAAGGTGATCGAGCCGGCGCCGTCGGGGAGCGTCATGGTCTCGCCGGGCAGCATGCGCTGCGCGACCCCGGTCCCCTTGTCGATCTTGAACTGCTTCATCTTGGTCGTGTTGAGCTGGTACACGTTCTGCGGCAGACCGGAGTTCACGCGCAGGTCGCCGTGGTAGCCGGTGAGCGCCATGACCGGGAAGTCGAGCGCCGGGAACTGCGAGAACATCGTGCCGCTGCCGGCACCCGCGAACGTCGGCACGAACAGGGCCGTGAAGCCGAGCTGCTCCTTCTTGCCGTTCTTGTCGCGGTAGCCGTCCATGACCTTGATGGCGCCGGTCGACGTGATGTTGTTGTCGATGGGCAGCATCGGCACGGCGCCGTGGAAGACGGTCTTGCCGCGGCCGTCCTTGACGGTGACGACCGGCGCGTAGCCGTGGGCGATCAGATAGACCTTGGAGTCGCCGACCTTCAGCGGCTCGTTGACCCGGATCACGGCCTTCTTGCCCGCGCCGCCCTGCGAGTAGGTGACGTCCGCCTCGAAGGTGCGGGGGGTGCCGCGCTGCGGGCCGCCCTTCTCGTACGTGCCGTTGAAGGAGTTCAGGGTGAAGCCGAACGGCTCCAGCTCGTCGGTGCCGAACTGGGAGCCGGACTTGAAGTCGTCGTACTGGGTGAGCGTGTTGGAGAAGCCGTCGCCCTCGACGATCAGCTTGCCGCCCTCGGACTTGAAGAGCTGGCCCCAGGCGAAGGCCACGAGCATCACGATCAGGGCGACGTGGAAGGCCAGGTTCCCGGCCTCGCGCAGATAGCCCTTCTCGGCGGCGACCGCGTCCCCGACGGTATGGGCGCGGAAGCGGCGCCCCTTGAGGACGGCGAGCGCGGCCTCGCGGACCTGCTCGGGCTCGGCCTCGGTCCGCCAGGTGGTGTACGCGGGCAGCCGGGTGAGGCGCCGGGGGGCGCCCGGCGGTCGGCTGCGGAGCTGGCCGACGAACTGCCAGGTGCGCGGCACGATGCAGCCGATGAGGGAGACGAACAGCAGGATGTAGATCGCGGAGAACCACACCGAGCTGTAGACGTCGAAGAACTGGAGCTTCTCGTACAGCGGCGTGAGGGTGGGGTGGGCCGCCTTGAAGGTCGCCACCTTGAGCTCGTCCGCGCTGGTCTGCGGGACGAGGGAGCCGGGGACGGCGCCCAGGGAGAGCATGAAGAGGAGGATCAGCGCGACCCGCATGGAGGTCAGCTGCCGCCAGAACCAGCGGACCCAGCCGACGACCCCGAGCGTGGGGCCGCCGACGGCGGTCTCTTCCAGGGGGGCGGTCGACAGCTGGGCGCCGGCGGCTTCGTCGCCGGTCCGCTCGGTCTCCGTCGTATCGGTCTTGCTCATGGAACTCAGATCCCCACCGTGAAACCGCTGGACCAGCCCTGCATCGTGGCGACCATGCTGTCCCACGCGCCCGTGAGGAGCAGGACACCGGTGACGATCATCATGCCGCCGCCGATCCGCATGACCCACGCGTAGTGCTTCTTGACCCATCCGAACGCGCCGAGTGCCTTGCGGAACGCGATGGCCGCGAGGACGAACGGTACGCCGAGGCCGACGCAGTACGCGAAGGCGAGTACCGCGCCGCGGCCCGCGCTGGCCTGCTCCAGGGCGAGGGCGTTGACCGAGGCGAGGGTCGGGCCGATGCACGGGGTCCAGCCGATGCCGAAGAGCGCGCCGAGCAGCGGGGCGCCGACCAGGCCGGCGACGGGCTTCCGGTGGAAGCGGAACTCGCGCTGCGTGATCCAGGGCATCAGGCCCATGAAGAACACGCCCATGAGGATCATGAGCACGCCGAGGACCGTGGTGAGCGTCTCGCGGTACTCCTGGAGCGTCGCGCCGAAGTAGCCGAAGAGCGCGCCGCCGGAGACGAACACGGCGGTGAAGCCGGCGACGAAGAGGACGGCGCCGGCGGTCATCCGGCCGCGGCGGCTCTCCGCGAGGTCGGTGCCGGTGACGCCGGTGACGTACGAGAGGTAGCCCGGCACGAGCGGGAGCACGCACGGCGAGAAGAAGGAGACCAGTCCGCCGAGGACCGCGATGGGGAGGGCGAGCAGCAGGGCTCCGCTGGTGACCGTCTCGTTCACGGGCTCACTTCTCCTTGAGAAGGGGCTCGATCATCGACCGGAGCTTCTTCTCGTCGAGCGCCATGAGCGAGCGGGCGGCGATCTTGCCCTCCTTGTCGAGGACGACGGTGGAGGGGATGGCCTGCGGGTTGAGGGTGCCCTTGGGGAAGCCGAAGAGGATCAGCTTGCCCTGCGGGTCGTAGAGGCTGGGGTAGGGGACCCCGTAGTCCTCCTCGAAGGCGAGGGCGGGCTGCTTGTTGGGGTCGCGGGTGTTGAGGCCGACGAACTCGACGCCCTGGCTCTTGAGGTCCTTGGCGACCTTGGCGAAGTGCGGGGCCTCGGCGCGGCAGGGGCCGCACCAGGAGCCCCAGACGTTGAGGACGACGACCTTGCCCTTGAGGCCGGCGACGTCGAGCTGCTCGCCTTCGAGGGTCTCGCCGGCGAGCTTGCCGGTGGCCGCGCGCTCGCCCTTGGCGACGGTGGAGATGCCACCCGTGTTGGTCACGAAGTTGGTGTTGCCACCGCCGCCGGACTTGCCGTTGCTGTCGCCGCCGCAGGCCGAGAGCGTGAGGGCGGCGGCGGACAGCATTCCGACGGCGACCAGGGTGCGCCGGGTGCGTCGAGGGGCACGGCTAAGGCTCATGTGAAAAGTTTCGCATGGGCGTTTGGGGGATCTTGGGCACCCCCCTACGTGCCCGTAAAGCCCCTTGTCAAGATCGCCTAAGCGGTCGGGGTGGGAGACGCGGCCTTCAGGAAGGTGTTCCAGCCGCCGTCGGGCCGTTGTCCCACTTCCAGCGTGCGCAGCTGGTCGAGGATCTTCGGGTCCTGGACGTCGAGCCAGTCGACGAACTGCTTGAAGGAGACGAGCCGGACGTCCTTCTTTCCGGCCATTCCCTTGAGCGCGTCCTCGACGGCGTCCATGTAGATGCCGCCGTTCCACTGCTCGAAGTGGTTGCCGATGTAGAAGGGCGCGCGATTCGACTCGTACGCGCGCGTGAAGCCGCCCAGGAGCGCCTCGGTGGCCTGCTTGCGCCAGCCGGGGTAGCGGGAGGGCATGCCCTTCGTCGTGTTCTTCGACTGGTTGGCGAGCATGTTGTAGTCCATGGACAGGACTTCGAAGGAGTGCCCGGGGAAGGGCACCGCCTGCAGCGGCAGGTCCCAGATGCCCTGGCGCTTGACCGGCCACGTCTGGCGGCCGCCGGGCGAGCTGGCGTCGTAGCGCCAGCCGAGCCGCTTGGCCGTGGGGAGCAGGTTGTCCTGGCCGAGGAGGCAGGGGGTGCGGCCGCCGACGAGCTCCTTGGAGTAGTCGAAGGGGAGCGGGTCGAGGTCGGTCCAGCCGCTGTTGGTCTTCCATTCGGTGACGAATTTCATCGCCTGGTCGATCTCGCTCTGCCACTGGGCCGGGGTCCAGTTTCCGACCGAGCCGGAGCCGCCGCAGAAATGCCCGTTGAAGTGCGTGCCGATCTCGTGGCCTTCGAGCCAGGCCTGCCGGACGTACTTCAGGGTGTCCTTGATGTGGGCGTCGGTGAGGTAGCCGATGTCGGAGGCGCCGACGCGGTTGTTCGGCGGGCGGTAGAGGTCCTTCTTCGATTCGGGCAGGAGATAGATCCCGGAGAGGAAGAAGGTCATCGCCGCGTCGTGGTTCTTGGCGAGTTCGAGGAAACGAGGGAAGAGGCCGTTGCCGACCTCGCCCGCGCCGTCCCAGGAGAAGATCACGAACTGCGGCGGGGTCTGGCCGGGTTCGAGCGGGACGGGGGCGTCGGGCTGGTGCGGCTGCTTGCCGGTGTCGGCGGTGGAACCGTCGCCGATGGGCCGGGCGTCGTCCTTGGTCGGGGTGGGCGTCCCCGGGTCCGCCGTGGTGTCGCCGCCCTTGCCGGGTCCGGAACGCCCCGGCTTGTCCTCGTTCTTGGTACTACATCCCGCGATACCGATCGCCGCCGCGGCGCCGACACCCGCCCCGAGCAGCCCCCTTCGACTGATTCCACTGATCCCGCGCATGACTACCCCATTCGCGCTGACGTATGACCTGAACGTCATCCAAACCGACAATGAGTGAGATGCAGGGAGGAACACGGAGGTTCCGGGAAATAGCACAAAAATTTCAGGGCGGTCGGATGACATGAACATCACCGACCGCCCTGAACTGTGGCCCTTCGCCACCGCGCTGTCCAGTGGGCCGGACAGCGGAGGCGCCCCGAGCGCGGGGCTCCCGCGGGAACTACGCCCCGAAGGCCTTCGACTTCCCCTTCACCGGCTTCGCGCCCGCGAGGAGGTGCGCCGGGACGAGGTCCCGGGCCGGCTCGCTGTACCCGACCGAGACGATCGTGTCGCCCTGGTACGTGAACGAGGTCAGCGAGGCCAGCGTGCACTGCCGCCGCCGCGGGTCGTGCCACAGCCGCCGCTTCTCCACGAAGCTGCGGACGATCCAGATCGGCAGCTGGTGGCTGACGCACACCGCCTCGTGCCCCCGGGCCGCGTCCTTCGCCGCGTCGAGCGCCCCCATCATCCGCACGACCTGCTCGACGTACGGCTCGCCCCAGGACGGCTGGAACGGGTTGGTCAGGTGCTTCCAGTTCGCCGGCTTGCGCAGCGCCCCGTCGCCGACGCCGAAGGTCTTGCCCTCGAAGACGTTCGCCGCCTCGATGAGCCGCGCGTCGCTGGCCAGGTCGAGGCCGTGCGCCTTCGCGACCGGCATCGCCGTCTCCTGCGCCCGCTCCAGCGGGGAGGCGACGACGTACGTGACGTCCCGGTCGGCCAGGTGCTCGGCGACCCGGTCCGCCATCCGACGGCCCAGCTCGGACAGGTGGTAGCCGGCGCGGCGGCCGTAGAGGACACCCTCCGGGTTGTGCACCTCGCCGTGCCGCACCAGATGGACGACGGTGATGTCCTGATCGCTCTTCGGGGAGCTCGTCACGTCGCTCATGCCGTCGCCTCCGCGGCGGCGCGGGCGGCGGCCGGCAGGGCCGCGGCGATCCGCTCGATCGCCCGCTCGTCGTGCGCGGTCGACACGAACCACGACTCGAACGCGGACGGCGGCAGGTACACGCCGTCGGCCAGCATCGAGTGGAAGAAGGCGTTGAAGCGGAAGGCCTCCTGCTTCTTCGCGTCGTCGTAGTTCCGCACCTCGTCGGCGGTGAAGAACACCGAGAACATGTTGGACGCGGTCTGCAGCCGGTGCGCCACGCCCTCCTTCGCCAGCGCGCCCGTGACCAGGCCCTGGATCTCCGCAGAGACCGCGTCCACCGTCGCGTACGCGGCCTCGTCGAGCAGCCGCAGCTGCGCGAGACCGGCGGCGGTCGCGACCGGGTTGCCCGACAGGGTGCCCGCCTGGTAGACCGGCCCGGCCGGCGCCAGGTGCCCCATGACGTCGGCGCGACCGCCGAACGCCGCGGCCGGGAAGCCGCCGCCCATGACCTTGCCGAAGGTCATCAGGTCGGGCTTCACGCCGTCGACGCCGTACCAGCCGGCCCGGCTCGTACGGAAACCGGTCATCACCTCGTCGGAGATGTACAGCGCGCCGTTCTCCCGGCACAGGTCCGCCAGGCCCTGGTTGAAGCCCTCGGCCGGCGGCACGACGCCCATGTTGCCCGGCGAGGCCTCCGTGATCACGCAGGCGATCTCGCCCGGGTGCGCGGCGAACGCCGCCCGGACCGCGTCCAGGTCGTTGTAGGGCAGCACGATGGTGTCGCCGGCCTGCGCGCCGGTCACGCCGGGCGTGTCCGGAAGGCCGAAGGTGGCGAGACCGGAACCGGCGGCGGCGAGCAGCGCGTCCACGTGGCCGTGGTAGCAGCCCGCGAACTTGACGACCTTGGCGCGCCCGGTGAACCCGCGGGCGAGCCGGATCGCGGACATCGTCGCCTCCGTGCCGGAGGAGACCAGGCGCACCTGCTCGACCGGCTCGATCCGCGCGACGATCTCCTCGCCGAGCGCGACCTCGCCCTCGCCGGGCGTACCGAACGACGTGCCGCGGGCCACCGCGGCCTGCACCGCGGCGGTGACCTCGGGGTGCGCGTGGCCGAGAATCATCGGCCCCCACGAGCAGACCAGGTCGACGTACTCACGACCGTCCGCGTCGGTGAGGTACGGACCGGAACCGGACACCATGAACCGGGGCGTTCCGCCCACGGCCCGGAAGGCACGCACCGGTGAGTTCACGCCGCCGGGCGTCACGAGGGAAGCGCGGTCGAAAAGCGTCTGTGAGACTGGGGCTTCGTATGAATACGGCACTGTGATCCTGACCTGCGAGAACGACTTCGGGCACGACATCGGGAACGGAGGGACGGTGGTGGACATCCTCTGTATTACGCCGGGGCGCTCGCCCTCCGCGTCTGCGAAACTGGGGCGTCAGAGGGATGACTCACGGAATCCATGGTGTCAGAGGCCACGGCGTTCTTGCGGACAGGTGTTTCACCGTACGAACGCGGGGGAGGTCACTGACACGATGATCGGGTTGCGCGGCGGGGTCGTGTTGCCGAGAAAAAGCAGTCGGGTGGAGATATGCATCGCGGTGGCGGACCGGGCGAGGGGACGGACGACCTGGGTCCGGAGTCTGCCCGGCGCGGGAGGCACCGGCGCCGGCGGACCGAGGACCAGACCGCGTCGGGCGGCCGGCCGAAGCCGGACCCCGCTGCGGACGCACCCCCCACGACCGGAGGCCGGAGCTTGGGGGTGACGTACAAGTACTTCGGCGCGCCCGACGGCGCCACCGCCGCCCGCGTCCCGATCTCGATGCGGCCGGAGGAACTCGGCGGGGACGAGCTCGGCATGGGCGGAATGTTCACCAAGATCAAGCCGGAGACCATAGCCGCGATGGTCCTCACCGGAATCCAGGGCATGCCCCTGAACAAGGTGCCCCCGCTGGAACTGGTCGTCCTCCACCCCGACTACGCCGTCGTCAAACTGCCGATGACCGTCGTCGACCCCCTGCGCGGGATAGGCGAGGAGTCGGTCGGCGCCGCCGCCTTCATCTGGTCCACCGTCCCCGACCGCGGCGGCCCCCGCGACGCCTTCGACGTCTACCAGCTCCTCCACGAGTGGCAGGACTTCTCCGTCCGCCTCCACGAGGCGGGCCACCAGCCGTACTGTCTCGTCTGGCCGTGAGCCGACACGGTCCCGTCCGACCTTGAGCCGGCGGCGGCCCGTCCGGGCCTGAGCCGGCGGCGTCCCGTCCGGCCCTGGGCTCCCGGGGCGAGGGCGTGCTCGGCGTTCAGGGCGTGCTCGGCGTTCAGGGCGCGTTCGTGTCCGCGCGCCGGGCGTGCTCGGCGGCGAGCTCGCGGGCGGAGGCGAGCCGGTACGGCACGTCGATGACGACGACGTTCTTCATGAACAGCAGCCGCGTCTTGAGGCGCAGCGCGATCTGGTTGTGCAGCGGCTGCTCCCACCAGCGCCCCACCACGTACTCGGGGATGACGACCGTGACCACCCCGTCCTCCTTCCGCTCCGGCGCCTCGCGCACGTGCCGCAGGACCGGCTGGACGACCGAGCGGTACGGAGAGCTGAGCACCCGCAGCGGCACGTCGATGCCGTGGGCCTCCCAGGACGCCCTGAGCACCTCCGCGTCCGCCGGGTCCTCGGCGACGGTGACGGCCGTGAGGGAGTCGGGGCGCAGCGTCTTCGCGTACGACAGCGCCCGGAGGCTGGGCGCGTTGACCGAGGCCACCAGGACGAGGACGTGGTTCTCGGCGAGGGCCCGCGGCCGCGCCCCGGGGCCGACGGCGACCTCCTCGGCGACCGCGTCGTAGTGCCGCTTCACGCCTTTCATCCCCGCGTAGAGCACCGGCATCGTGACGACGACGATCCAGGCGCCGTGGGTGAACTTCGTGACGAGGACGATGACGAGGACGACCGCCGTCAGACAGGCGCCGAACGCGTTGATCGCGAGGCGGCGCCGGATGCGGTGCCGGTCGGCGGCCCCGGCCGGCGTGGCGAGTTCTCGCCGCCAGTGCTTGACCATCCCCGCCTGGGAAAGGGTGAAGGAGACGAAGACGCCGATGATGTACAGCTGGATGAGGCGGGTCAGCTGCGCGTCGAAGGCCACGATCAGGACGATGGCGGCGAGCGCGAGGAGGACGATGCCGTTCGAGTAGACGAGCCGGTCGCCCCGGTGGAAGAGCTGGCGGGGCGCGTAGCGGTCGCGTCCGAGCACGGAGGCGAGCATTGGGAAGCCGTTGAAGGCGGTGTTGGCCGCCAGGACCAGGACTCCCGCGGTGACGGCCTGGAGCACGTAGAAGAGCACGTGCCAGTCGCCGAAGGTGGCCCGTCCGATCTGCGCGAGCGCGGTGGACATCGGGGTGCCCGGGGCGAGACCGAGTTCGGTGGGGTCCTCGGCGACGTGGACCTCGTAGACCATGGCGAGCACGGTGATCCCGAAGAACATGGTCGCCGACAGCCCGCCCATGATCGCGAGCGTCATGGCCGCGTTGCGGCTCTTGGGCTTCGCGAACGCCGGTACGCCGTTGCTGACGGCCTCGACACCGGTCAGCGCCGTACAGCCGGAGGCGAAGGCGCGCAGGGCGAGCAGGACGAGCGCGAACCCCGAATAGGTGGAGACCGCGTCCACGGGCAGGTCGGCGGACTCGGCGCGGATCGTCGTCCCCGTCCCCATCCGCACCGCCGCCACGGCGAACATCAGGTAGATGACGCCGATGAAGGCGTACGTGGGGATCGCGAACCAGCGCCCCGACTCGCGCACCCCCCGCAGGTTCATCCAGGCCAGCACGACGACGAAGGCCACCGACATGGCCACGGCGTGCCCGTCGAGCGAGGGCACGGCGGAGGTGATCGCGGCGACCCCGGAGACGACCGAGACGGCGACGGTCATCACGTAGTCGATGAGCAGCGCGGAGGCGGCCGTGAGGGCCGCGCGCTGCCCGAGGTTCTCGGCGGACACGACATAGGCCCCGCCGCCGCCCGGATAGGCGTAGCAGGTCTGCCGGTAGGAGGCGACGACGACGAGCAGCAGGATGACGATGCCGACCGCCGCGTACCAGGCCAGGTGGAGCACGGCCAGGCCGCCGAGGGCGAGGATCAGCAGGATCTCCTCGGTGGCGTACGCGACCGAGGAGAGCGGGTCGCTGCAGAAGATCGGCAGGGCGACCCGCTTCGGCAGCAGGGTCTCCCCGAGCCGTCCGCTGTCCAACGGCCGACCCACGAGCAGGCGTTTCGCCGCACTTCCAGCTCTCATAAGTGCTGAAGTTAGGACGAATGGTATGTAATGCACGGAAGCCGCGCCCTAGGGGAGCCGTACGCCCTGGGAAGCCCCGAACGAGGAAGGACCACGCGTGAGCGGAGCACGAGGAGTGCGCACGACCGGCGGACCCATGCAGATCGCCGAGGTCGCCGCACGGACCGAACTGTCCCTGCGGACCATCCGCCAGTACGAGGACAGCGGCCTCGTCGTCCCGTCCGCCGCCTCCCCCGGCGGTTTCCCCCTCTACACGGACGCGGACGTCTCCCGACTCATGGTCGTCCGCCGCATGAAGCCCCTCGGCTTCACCCTCGACGAGACCCGCGAACTCCTCACCGCCGTCGACCGGCTCGCCGCCGACCGCGCCGGCACGGCCGCGGAACTCGACCCCGACGACCGGGCCGCGCTCACGGCCCGCGTCCGCCGCTACGAGCAGGCCGCCGCCGAGCGCGTCGCCGAACTGCGCGCCCAGCTCGCCCGCGCCGAGGAGTTCGCCGACTCCCTCCGCACCCGCCTCACGACGACCCCGGCCTGACCTCCGAGGGCTGCGCGAGGGCCTGTCGTCACTTCCCGCCGTCGCCCGAAGGGCGGGGGCCCGAAGGGCGGGGGCCCGAAGGGCGGGGGCCCGAAGGGCGGGGGCCCGAAGGGCGGGGGCCCGAAGGGCGGGGCAGACGGGAAGGTGACGACAGGCCCGAGGACGGGCCCCGGGGCTCGCCCTCGCCCGGGCCGTGCGCGGCTGCCCGCTCGGGGGCCGCCCGGGTGGTGCGCGACCGCTCAGGCCGTCAGCGCTCGGGCGAGGTCGTGGAAGAAGCGCGCGTACGCGGCCGGGCTGGGCGGTGTCTCCGGGTTCCAGGGGGCGAGCCGGGCCGCGGCCGGAGCCCCGTGCGGCGGGGTGGCGTGCTCCCGGCTGTCGAAGAGGACGAGGCCGGGACGGAGTTCGGCGGCGCGGTCCCAGTCGGCGGTGAGCCAGTTGGCCCCCGGCCCTGGGCCCGGGTCGAGCAGCCGCACCCCGAGCTCCGCGAGCCGCGCCAGCTCGGGCCAGGCCTGCGGCCGGGCCAGATGGACCTGGTCGGGGCCCGCACCGGAGAGGACGAGCACCCCGAGCCCGATCCGGCCGGCCGCCTCCCGGAGGGCGGCCTCGGCGGCCCCCAGCCCGGACTCCTCCGACGGGGCCGCCCCCAGGGACGCGGCCAGCGCGCCGAACCGGTCGAGGATCGCCGCGAGGGGCAGCTCGTTGCCGACGGAGAGCGCGACGAGCGGCACCCCGAGCCGCTCGGCGACCCCCTCGTCCAGCGCGTACGGGCTCTTCCCGTCGTAGGTCACGTCCACGACCAGGTCCGGCCGCAGCTCCCGCAGCCGCTCCTCGTCCAGGGCCCGGCCCGGACCGACGTACGGGACCCCGGCCTCCGCGAGGCCGCCAGCCTTCGCCGGATCGAGCACCTCGCCGTCGTGCCCGGAGCCGTAGACGGCGACCGGTGTCACCCCCAGGTCGTGCAGGGCCGCTCCGGCCCGGACGTACGCGACCACCCGCCGCGGCACGGCCGCCGCACTCTGCTCCGCGCCTCTGTCGTCCGTGAATCCCCATGCCTGTGCTCCGGACATGCGGCAGCTCCCTCCCCGGCCGGAATCACCCTCTCCCGTCACCTTGAAGCGGTTCTCCGGCCCGCACAAGAGGGCCTGCGGCCGACGGGGCGCCGTGCCGGCCGGCCGGGACTTCGGTCCCGGACCCCCTGCCGAAAGTCCCCCAGGGTGGTGTTAACTGAACAGGTCGGGAGGAAGCAGAAGGAATCACCGGTGCCGTCGCACAGCGCGCCGCCTGCCGGGGCGCGCGGATCACGGACGGCCCTCACGTCCTGGAGTGAGCCATGTCCTTGCCCGGCCAGCTGTCCGACCCCCGGGTCCTCACGCTCTTCGGCGTCCTCGCCGTCTCGACGGTCGTCTGGCTGACGCTGGGCCTGCGGGCCCGCGCCCGCGACCGCCGCGACCGGGCGAACACCCCGCTCGAACGCGTCTGGCACCCGCAGGAGTCCGTCGCCCTCACGCCCGCCGAAGAGCACGCCTTCGGCCAGGTCGTCTCCCGCCTCTCCCCGGGCTCCCCCGGCCGCCTGCGCTGACCGCCGCCGAGCCCCGGACGCCACCGCCCAGGACCCTGTCCCCCTGCTGCGGTCCCACCATCGCGGCCCTCACGTCACGGCCCTCACATCGCGGTCCTCACATCGCGGTCCTACCAGGCGCGGTCCTACCAGGCGCGCGGGTCGCGGCCGGTCGTCGCGAGGAGGCGCTGGAAGGCGGTGGCCCCCTCCGGCAGGTCGACGGCCTCCCCGAAGACGTTCATCTCCCGAGCCATCGGCGCCATCCGCTCCACCTCCTCCACGAGCCCCGCCA
Source organism: Streptomyces sp. NPDC056361 (assembly GCF_042262805.1). NCBI lineage: Bacteria > Bacillati > Actinomycetota > Actinomycetes > Kitasatosporales > Streptomycetaceae > Streptomyces > Streptomyces sp. NPDC056361. The sequence goes on along the minus strand of NZ_JBHJQI010000036.1, from coordinate 14,494 downwards.
CCACGGCCGGGTCCGGCTCGAAGGACCGCCCGGTGGCCCGCGCCAGGTCCCAGGCGTGCACGGTCAGGTCGAGCAGCACCATGGACCCGACGGTCCGCGCGGGCAGCCCCATCGCCCCGGACGTGCCCTCCTCCGCACCCGGCGCCGCCCAGGCCTCGACCAGCTTCCCGGCCTCCGCCTCGAAGCCCGCCCGCCACCCGGCCTCGGCGACCCGGTCGGGCGTCACGGAGAAGTCGGGCGCCTGCTTCGCGGCGAGGGCCTGGAAGTTCACCACGACGGAGAACAGGTGGTTGAGCAGATCGCGCACGTCGTACTCGGCGCACGGCGTGGGCGCGCCGAGCGAGGCGTCGTCCGTGCCCTCGACCAGGGGCGCGGCCTGCGCGGCGGCGGTGTTCAGCAGGTCGGCGATGCGGGGCGTGTCCTGGTTCGTCATGGAATCGACGCTAGGCGAGCATGCCCGCCCCGGTCTTGAAGAAACACGCCATGCGCGAGCGGGTCCCCGATCTAGCATGCGGGTCATGTCCGCCTCCGCTCCCCGCCGGGACACCCGGGGCATCGTCGACCCCGCCGAGCTGCTCTCCCGCGTCCGCTTCCGCCGCCACACCCCGGCGCCCGCCCTGCGGCCCTACCTGGAGCACTACTGGCTCATCGACTGGGACCTGCCGGAGCCGTACGCGAGCCACGTCGTCCCGCACCCGTCGGTGAACGTCGTCTTCCAGCGGTACGGCCCGCCGGACGAGGCCGAGTCGTCGGCCGAGGTCTCCGGGATCGGCCTCGGCCTCTTCACGCAGAAGCTGACCGGCACGGGCCGGGTCTGCGGCGTGCAGTTCCGACCCGGCGGCTTCCGCCCCTTCGCGCCCGCGTGGCCGGCGTCGACCTGGACGGGCCGCCGGGTCCCCCTCGCGGAGGTGTTCGGTGACGAGGCCGTGCGCACCGCCGAGCCGGGTGGGGGCGGAGACACCGGTCCGCTCGCCGCCGAGCCGGCCGGGGGCGGGGACCCTCGCACCGCCGAGCCGGCCGGGGGTGGGGACTCCTGCACCGCCGAGCCGATCGGGAACGGGGACGCCGGTCCGCTCGCCGCCGTCCTCACCCCCGACACCGACCACGCGCGCGTGGCGGCGCTCGACGCCTTCCTCCTGGCCCGGGAGCCGGCACCCGACCCGGCCGCCGAGCAGGCGATGGAGCTGGTGGACCTGATCCGCTCGGACCGCGGCGTCCGGAAGGTGTCCCTGCTGGCGGCCGCGTCCGGCCTCTCGGCGCGCTCCCTCCAGCGGCTGTTCGCCTCCCACGTCGGCGTCGGCCCGAAGTGGGTGATCCTGCGCTACCGCATCCACGAGGCCCTGGAACGGGCCGAGTCGGCGGAGTCCGCGGACTGGGCCGGGCTCGCGGCCGAACTGGGCTACAGCGATCAGGCCCATCTCGTACGGGACTTCACGGCGACGATCGGGGTGTCGCCGACCGCGTACGCCCGCGGGCTGTCAGTGCCCTGACCTACCGTTCGGGCATGGACGACGACACCGCACGCGTACGCCTGGAGGCCTGGTCCGAGGAGGACGCCGGCCTGCTGCGCGCCCTGAACTCCCCCGAGTCGACGCACCACCTCGGCGGCCCCGAGACCGAGGAGCAGCTCACCCGGCGCCACCGTCGGTACGTGGACCTGAGCGCCGACGACACGGGCGCGGGGCGGATGTTCCGGATCGTGCTGCTGCCCGAGGAGGCCGTGGTGGGCAGCATCGGCTACTGGGCGCAGACCTGGGACGGCGAGCCGGTGTACGAGACCGGGTGGTCGGTGCTGCCGGGCTTCCAGGGCCGCGGCCTGGCGACGGCCGCCACGCGCGCGGTGGTGGAGCGGGCCCGTGCCGCGGGCCGCCACCACCACCTGCACGCCTTCCCGTCGGCGGACAACGCCGCGTCGAACGCGGTGTGCCGCAAGGCGGGGTTCGAGCTGCTCGGCGAGCGGGACTTCGAGTACCCGCCGGGGCGTCCGATGCGCTGCAACGACTGGCGGGCCGATCTGCGGCGAGACACCCCCTAGCTAGGGGGTGTCGTCCTGCGCGGTGAGCGGCCGGGTGAAGTGGAAGGCCACGATGTCGAAGCGCTCGCGCAGGTAGAAGCGGTGGGCTCCGGTGCGGTGGGTGCCGGAGTCCAGGTTGAGCTCGTGGCAGCCGGCCGCGCGGGCGTGGGTCTCCAGGTGGGCGACGAGCGCGTGGCCGACGCCGGTCGAGCGGTCGGCGGCGGCGGTCACCAGGTCGTCGACGTAGAGCTTGCGCAGCGAGCTGGTGTTGTTGACGATCCGCCAGCCGGCCGCACCGACGCAGCGGCCGTCGTCCGTGTAGGCGGCGCTGAACCGCAGGCCCTGGGGGTGCCCGGCCTCGTACACCTCGCGGAAGAGCTCCGGGGTGAGGTGCGGGCGGAGCTCGGAGAGGACCGGCAGGAGGTCGCTCTCCAGCCGGAGGTCGCCGGGTTCGAGGTCGGTGATCTTCATGCCGGGACGGTACCCCAGGTTTTTTCGGGGTTGACGGGCGAGGCTTCCTCACGGATATTTATCTGCGTAACGCAGATTATTCGCAACGCAGCGATACCGGCAGTGGCGCGCGTGCGCCGTGCGCCGTGCGCCGTGTGCCGCCCCGCCCCTCCGAAAGGACCTCCCATGACCGTTCTCGTCACCGGCAGTCGCGGCCGCGTCGCCACCACCCTGCTCGGCCTGCTCGACGCCGCGGGCATCAAGGCGAAAGCCGCCTCCAAGCACCCGGAGGACCTCTCCCCACCCGGCGGCGCCGAGACCGTGCGCTGCGACCTCGCCGATCCGGCCACCTTCGACGCCGCCCTGGCCGGGGTCGACTCCGTCTTCCTGTACGCCGATGCCACCCACGCCGAGGCCTTCGCCGACCGGGCCCGCGCCGCCGGCGTCGAGCACGTCGTCCTGCTCTCCTCCAGTTCCGTCCTCGCCCCGGACGCCGCCGAGAACCCCATCGCCGCCTCCCACCTCGCGGCCGAGCGCGCCCTCTCCGCCGCCGCGGCCGCCGGGGCCTTCGAGGCCACCCACCTCCAGCCGGGCGCCTTCGCCACCAACGCCCTGCAGTGGGCCGGCGCGCTCCGCGGCGGGCAGGCGCCGGCCCTCCCCCATCCGCGGACGCACGGCGACCCGATCCACGAGTGCGATGTCGCCGAGGCCGCCTTCGCGGTGCTCACCGACCCCCGGCTGCGCGGCTCCTCGTACCTGCTGACCGGCCCCGAGTCGCTGACCTTCACCGAGCAGCTGGCGATCATCGCCGAGGTGACGGGACGGCCCGCTCCCCACACCGTCGTCACCCCCGAGGAATGGAAGCGGTCGGTCGCCGGCTTCATACCGGAAGCCTTCGCGAACGCCCTCCTCTCCTACTGGGCCTCGCACGACGGCCGCCCCGTCCCCCTGACCCGCACCGTCGAGGAGCTCACCGGCCACCCGGCCCGCCCCTTCGCCACCTGGGTCGCCGACCACGCCGAGGCCTTCCGCCCCTGACCCGCCCCGAACCACCGCGCGGCGCCCCCACCACGGCGCCGCCACCCACAGCCTGCCCGGCGCCTCAGCACGGAGCTCCCGCCCGACGCCTCAGCCACCCCATCCGGCCAGGCACGACACCCCGACCGCCCTCGACCCGCGCTCGGCCCCGCGCCCGCCCTCGACCCGCGCTCGGCCCCGCACCCGACCCCGACCCGCGCTCGGCCCCGACTCGCGCTCAGCCCGGGCCCGGCCCCCGACTCGTACTGAGACCGGCCCGGCCCCCGCCCCGGACACCCCACGAGGCGCGCTGAGCCCCCACCCCGGCGCCCTCGCCGCAGACCTCGCCCGGGCGCCCTTGCCGCAGGCCTCACCGCGGCCCTCGCCCGGGGCGAATTCCCTGGCCGTCCGGCTCGCCCCGGTGACATCCTGTCCCCGTGAACGGACCGGAGATCCAGATCAGTTTCGCCCCCGGCCTGCAGGTCTTCGTCGCCTCGGAGCGGCGCTCGGGCCGCACCCCGGTGACCACCGACGGCAGCTCCTCGCTGGGGCATGTCGTGGAGTCGCTGGGGGTGCCGCTCACCGAGGCCGGGCGACTCCTGGTCGACGGCCGCCCCGTCGACACGTCGCACGTCCCGGCGGCGGGCGAGACGGTCGAGGTGGAGGGCGTGGCCCGTCCGCAGCCGGTACCCGGCGCACCGCTCCGGTTCCTGCTGGACGTGCACCTCGGCACGCTGGCCCGGCGGTTGCGGCTACTCGGCGTGGACGCGGCGTACGAGAGCGAGGACATCGGCGACCCCGCCCTCGCCGCGCTCTCCGCGCGCGAGCGGCGCGTCATGCTCTCGCGCGACCGCGGCCTGCTGCGCCGCCGCGAACTGTGGGCGGGCGCCTACGTCTACAGCGACCGGCCGGACGACCAGCTCCGCGACGTCCTGGAGCGGTTCGCCCCGCAGCTGGCGCCCTGGAGCCGCTGCACCGCGTGCAACGGCGAGCTGACCGACGCCGACAAGGACACCGTCCGCGAGCGCCTCGAACAGGGCACCGAGAAGACGTACGACGTCTTCGCCCAGTGCGCGGCCTGCGGCCGGGTCTACTGGCGCGGCGCCCACCACGCCCGCCTGGAGGAGATCGTCGCCGACGCGGTACGGGAGTTCGGCGGCGCGACGACCGCCTGACCCCGCCCCGAGGCGGGCCGGGTCGGACCAAGTCGACTCAGGTCGGCCGGATCGGCTCCGGTCTGCCCGGTCGGCTCGGGTCGGACCGGGGCCGGTCGGCTCGCCTCGGTCCGATCAGTCGAGCTCGCCGCCGCGCAGCCGCTCGATCTGCGCGGCGCTCACCTCGACGGTGCGCCGCATGTGGGCGATGAGCAGGGCGACTTCGGCATCGGTGTAGACGTCGAACATCGTGCCCCAGGTCCCGTTCAGCTTCCGCCACAGGGCGCCGAGCTCCGCCATCCGCGCGGGTTCGAGGGCCACGAGGACCCGCCGGCGGTCCTCGGTGTCCCGCTCGCGCGTCACGTACCCGGACCGTTCGAGGCGGTCGACGAGCCGGGTCGCCGAGCCCGTGGTGAGCCCGGTCAGTTCGGCGACCCGCCCGGTGGTCACCGGGCCCTCCTCCAGGCTGAGCAGGTTCAGGCACTGCACGTCGGTCGGGTGGAGCCCCAGGTGATCGGCGACGGCCTGGTTGAACAGGGCGTAGGCGGCCATGTAGCGCCGCGCCTCCCCGAACAGCTCGGTCATGAGGGCCTCGCGCCGGGCGGAACTCTTCTGCGTCATGCAGAGATCGTACGGCTCGGGGACCGCCGGGGTCAGGGGGCTTCCGCCGTGAGGTAGCGCTGCACGGTCGGCCCCAGCCAGGCGACGATCTCGTCGGTGGACATCTCGACGGCCGGCGGCAGCCTCAGCACGTAGCGGGCGAGCGCCATGCCGAGGATCTGCGAGGCGACCAGCGCCGCCCGGCGCGGGGCCTCGTCCGGATCGGGGCAGACGCCGGCGGTGACGGGCCCCAGCTGCCGGGCGAAGACCGCCTGCATGCGCGCGGCCCCGGCCTCGTTGGTGACCCCCACCCGCAGCATCCCGGTCAGGACCTCGTCCCGCTCCCAGCGCTCCAGGAAGTGGGTGACGAGGACGGCCCCGATGTGCCGCGCCGGCAGGAGGCCCAGCTCGGGAAGGTCGAGCTCGATCTCGGAGGCGGCCGCGAACAGCCCCTCCTTGTTGCCGTAGTAGCGCATGACCATCGACGGGTCGATCCCTGCGTCACGGGCGATGGCCCGGATGGTGGCGCGCTCGTACCCGTCGGAGGCGAAGCGCTCGCGGGCGGCCTCCAGGATGGCGGCCCGGGTGGCGTCGGAGCGGCGGACGGTCGTCATACCAACGACTGTAGGCCAACGGGTGTTGACATGTCATCAGGGGCGGCCCTACCGTGGTCAACGAGCGTTGGCAAACAACCGTTGGCCAACGGGCGTGGACCCCTTGGAGGCAGCCATGAGCACCACCACGGACACGGACGTACTCGTCGTCGGCGCCGGTCCCACCGGCCTGCTCCTCGCCGGCGACCTGGCCGCCGCCGGCATCGACGTCACCCTCGTCGAGCGCCGCCCGCACGGCCTCGGCAACCTCACCCGGGCCTTCGGCGTCCACGCCCGCACCCTGGAGCAGCTCGACGCCCGCGGCCTCGCGGACGAGCTCCTCACCACCGGCACGACCCTCACCCACGCCCGGCTCTTCGGCCGTCTCGACCTCGACCTGACCCGCCTCGCCACCCGCTTCGACCACCTGCTCGTCACCCCGCAGTACGAGGTCGAGCGCCTCCTGGAGCGCCGGGCGGTGGCCGCCGGTGTCACCTTCCGGTACGAGACCGAGCTCCGCGGACTGCGCCAGGACGCCGACGCGGTCACCGCCGACCTCACCGGCCCCGACGGCCCCCTCGCCCTCCGCGCCCGCCATCTGGTCGGCGCCGACGGCGTCCGCAGCGCCGTCCGCTCCGCCCTCGGCCTGCCCTTCCCCGGCCGTTCCGTGATCCGCTCCATCGTCCTCGCCGACGTCCGGCTCGCGGAGGAGCCGGCCGAGTCGTTCACCGTCAGCGGCTCCGGGAAGACCTTCGGCTTCCTCGCCCCCTTCGGCGACGGCTGGTACCGGGTGATGGGCTGGGACCGCACCCACCAGGTCCCCGACAGCGAGCCCGTCGACCTCGACGAGGTCCGCGAGATCGCCCGCCTCGCCTTCGGCACCGACTACGGCATGCACGACGCCCGCTGGATCTCCCGCTTCCACAGCGACGAGCGCCAGGCCCCCGCCTACCGCGTCGGCCGGGTCTTCCTCGCCGGGGACGCCGCCCACGTCCACTCCCCCGCCGGCGGCCAGGGCATGAACACCGGCCTCCAGGACGCCGCCAACCTCTCCTGGAAACTCGTCGCGGCCCTCCGCGGCGAGGCACCCGACGCCGAGGCCCTCCTCGACAGCTACCAGTCCGAGCGGCACCCGGTCGGCGCCGCGGTGCTCCGCAGCAGCGGCGCCATCGTGCGCCTCGCGATGGCCCACACCCCGCTCACCCGCGCCGCCCGCTCACTCGCCGCCCGCCTCCTGGGCGCGATCCGGCCGGCCACGAACCGGGCCATGGGCATGATCAGCGGAATCGGCATCGCGTACGCGCCGGCGCCCGGCACCGGCCGCCCCTCGGGCCGCCGCGCACCCGACGTGCGCCTCCGCGAGGGCCGGCTCTACGAGCTGCTCCGCGGGGGCGAGTTCGTCCTGATCGCCCCGGAAGGCGCGTCCCCCGCCCTCCCGCCGACCGCGCCCGTCACGGCGAAGCACCTCACCCGGGCCACCTGGACGGACCCGGCCGAGCGCGCCACCGTCCTCGTCCGCCCCGACGGATACGTCTTCTCGGCCGACCGCTGACCCACCGGCCTGCCGATGCCGCCCCGGAACGCGTCAGAAGACGTACGGGTCGCCGGTGGCGAGCACCAGGACCCGGTGCCGGTCGTTCCTCGAGTTCCGGTCGGCCACCCCGTCCCGCCAGGCCGTGGTGATCTCCACCGTCAGCTCGTCCGGCATCCCCGCGGTCCGCAGGTCCAGCGCCAGCTCCCCGACGCCCCCCACGGCCCGCAGCTCGCCGGTCCGGCAGGACACCACCCGGTCGCTGCTCCACAGGCAGGCCGGCGGCAGCTCCTGGCCGCCCGCCATCTGCGCGGAGAAGGCGAGCCTGACCGTCGCCTGGGAGAGGTCGGAGGGCCCGTGGTTCTCACTGACCAGCCAGACGCCGAGCCTCCCGTCCCAGAGGGAGGCGTGTCCGTGATGGGACAGATCCGCCTCGGGCCCGGCCTTCGGCCCCACGGCGCCGGCACTCACCCCCGCGCCCATCACCACCACGGCCGCGAGAGCAACCCCGAGCACACCCTTCCGCAATCCACGCATAGGCCCAAAATACCCACCTACCATCACATCTTCTGACAACCCTTCAGCCCGCGTGTCCCGAGCCCCCGCCCCGGCCGCACTCGCCCCACGCGGCCGCCGCCCCCCGCCCCCACCTATCCTGACCGGGCGATCGACGTAATCGACCACCTGCGCGAGGAGCACGTCATGACCGGCCCCGGTACCCCCATCGCCGTCATCACCGGAGCGAGCAGCGGAATCGGCGCCGCCACCGCGAGGCAGCTGGCCGCCGCCGGCTACCGCGTGGTCCTCACCGCCCGCCGCAAGGACCGCATCGAGGCCCTGGCCGCCGAGATCAACGAAGCCGGCCACCAGGCCACCGCCTACGCCCTCGACGTCACCGACCGCGCCGCCGTCGACGAGTTCGCCACCGCCTTCCGCACCCTCGCCGTCCTCGTGAACAACGCCGGCGGCGCCCTCGGCGCCGACCCCGTCGCCACCGGCGACCCCGACGACTGGCGCCGGATGTACGAGGTCAACGTCATCGGGACGCTGAACCTCACCCAGGCCCTGCTCCCCGCACTCACCGCCGGCGGGGACGGCACGGTCGTCGTCCTCTCCTCCACCGCGGGCCACTCGACCTACGAGGGCGGCGCCGGCTACGTCGCCGCCAAGAACGGCGCCCGCGTCATCGCCGAGACCCTCCGCCTCGAGATCGTCGGCACCCCCGTCCGCGTCATCGAGATCGCCCCCGGCATGGTCAAGACCGACGAGTTCGCGACCACCCGCTTCCGCGGCGACACCGACAAGGCCGCCAAGGTCTACGCCGGCGTCGCCGAACCCCTCACCGCCGACGACGTCGCCGACACCATCACCTGGGCCTGCACCCGCCCCCCGCACGTCAACATCGACCTCCTCGTCGTCCGCCCCCGCGCCCAGGCCTCCAACACCAAGGTCCACCGCGAGCTCTGACACGTCCGGGTGAATCCCCCCGATCACCCGCACGACAACCGAAACCCCGACCTAACGTCGAAGACAACTCCATACAGAACGGCCCTCGGCAGGGATTGCAGTCCCCGCCGAGGGCCTCACCAGAAGGAAGAGACGACTTCCCATGGCTGAACAGGACCCTAGCGCGCCCGCGCTCTTCGACATCAGCGCCCTCGCGCCCATCTTCATGAACGTCAAGGACCCCGAGTACGCCTACATGCTCGGCTTCCTGCAAGCCGACGGACACCTCAGCGAACAGACACGTCACCGGGGGCGACTGACCGTCGAGGTCAACGTGCGGGACGTCGACATCCTCCGTGAGTTCCAGCGGCTGACCCCGTACAACAGCAGCATCACCGAACGCACCAGGTCCACGAACTTCTCGAAGGAGCACCACTCGGCCATCTGGAGCCTGTGCGCACTCGAAGCGCGCACCACGCTCAACCAGGCCGGCCTGCCTTACGGCAGGAAGTCCACGAAGATCAAGCCGCCCCGCGTCGAGTTCTCCCGCCGTGACTACCTCCGCGGCATCATCGACGCCGACGGCTCCGTCGGCTACACGGGCCAGGGCTTCCCGTTCGTCTCCCTCACGACGTCCAGCACCGCCGTTGGCGCCTACCTGTGCCACTACGCGAAGCGGGTCACCGGTGCGGAACGCCGGATCAGCCGGAACACCCGCGACGGGGTCTACAACGTCCTGTACACGAAGGAGGCGGCCGTCCAGCTGGCCGCACACCTCTACTACCCCGCCTGCCTCGCTCTGGAGCGCAAGAAGAGTGCCGCCGTTTCTCTCGCCTCCTGGGTGCGCCCGCCCGGGATGAAGATCCGGCCTCCCCGGAAACCCTGGACCGCCGAGGAAGACCGCACCCTGCTCGCTGCGCCCACAATGGCCCACGCGGCCACAGAACTGGGTCGGTCCCAGAGCGGCTGCCAAGTGCGGCGGTGGCGCCTCGCCAACGGCATCGGCCCGAATCCACGCGGCCTCTAGGGCACGCCGATGGGCCTCCGGCACGTCGTGCCGGAGGCCCATCTCAGCGTCAGCCCTTCACGCAGATGAACTGCTTCAGCTTCGCGACGACCTCGACCAGGTCCCGCTGCTGCTCCATCACCTGCTCGATCGGCTTGTAAGCCCCCGGGATCTCGTCGACGACGCCGGAGTCCTTGCGGCACTCCACGCCCCGTGTCTGCTCCTCCAGGTCCCGCACCGTGAAGCGCTTCTTGGCCGCGCTCCGGCTCATCCTGCGCCCCGCGCCGTGCGACGCGGAGTTGAAGGCCTTCTCGTTGCCGAGCCCCTTCACGATGTACGAGCTGGTCCCCATCGATCCGGGGATGATCCCGAACTCCCCGGAGCCTGCCCGAATGGCGCCCTTCCTCGTGACCAGCAGGTCCATGCCTTCGTACCGCTCCTCCGCCACGTAGTTGTGATGGCAGGAGATCTCCGTCCCGAAGGTCACCTTGGCCTTCCGGAACTCCCTGCGGATCACTTCCTTCAGGAGCGCCATCATGATCGCGCGGTTGTACTTCGCGTACTCCTGCGCCCAGTACAGATCGTTGCGGTAGTCCGCCATCTGCGGGGTGTCCGAGACGAACACCGCCAGGTCGCGATCGACCAGGCCCTGGTTGTGGGACAGCTTCTGGGCCACGCCGATGTGGTGCTCGGCCAGCTCCTTGCCGATGTTGCGGGAGCCGGAGTGCAGCATCAGCCAGACCGACCCCGACTGATCCAGACAGACTTCGATCATGTGGTTGCCCGATCCGAGCGTACCCATCTGCTGTCCGGCCCGTTCACGACGGAATTTGACCGACTCCGCGACCCCGTCGAACCGCGACCAGAAGTCGTCCCACCCCGCCGTCGGGAACTGGAACAGCCGCTTCGGGTCCACCGCCTCGCGGTGCAGCCCGCGCCCGACCGGGATCGCCTGCTCGATCTTCGAGCGGAGCCGGGACAGGTCGCCCGGCAGGTCGTTCGCCGTGAGCGACGTCTTGACGGCGGACATGCCGCAGCCGATGTCCACACCGACCGCCGCCGGACAGACCGCGCCCTGCATCGCGATGACCGAGCCGACCGTCGCGCCCTTGCCGTAGTGGACGTCCGGCATGACGGCGAGGCCCTTGATCCAGGGCAGGGTGGCCACGTTGTGCAGCTGCTGCATGGCGCCGCCCTCGACCGTGGAGGGATCGGCCCACATGCGGATCGGTACGTTCGCTCCGGGTACCTCTACGTACGACATACTTCCTCGATTCCCCCGAAAAGTCTGATAACGCAAAAACCGGAGCCAAAGCCCGTACAGGTGACAGCGGACCGGCATCAACAGCTGCGTGTGCGATAGACATTGTGTCCATCGGCCGGGTTCGCGCGGCAAACAGTTTTCGGGAAAGACTTCGGGAGAAGGGAGCCTGGGACCGTGCAGCGAAAGAGGTACGCCCCCGGTCGCACCGGGTCCACGGCTCGGACCGCCGTCGCCCTCACCAGCGTCCTCGGGCTGGGCCTCGGCCTCGGCCTCACCGGGTGCTCCGCCGGCGCGCCCGCCGACGACATCACCGTCGACGCCAAGGCCGGCCCCGCCGCCCCCGTCGCGCCGCCCGGCCGCTACCGCACCCTCTTCGAGCCCTGCGGCTCCGTCCCCCAGGCCACCCTCAAGGACCTGCTGCCCGGCGCCGCCTCGCTGCCCGACACCGAGCGCGACAAGGCGTACCGCGGCACCGCCGCCGTCACGTACGACACCGACCGGCGCGTCGGCTGCACCTGGCGGGCCGACAGCCCGGACGCCTCGCACCGGCTCACGCTCGACATCGAGCGGGTCGTCTCGTACGACACGACCATCAGCGACGCCGACCGCGCGCAGTCCGTGTTCACCGCCAGGCAGCTCGAAGCGGGCATCCCCCTGGCGCCCACCGCTCCCCCCTCGCCGACCGCCACGGCCCCGACGCCGACGCCGACGGCCACCGCGACCAAGGCGACGACCGGAGCCCCGCTCACCACCCCGGGCAAGCCCCCGGCGACCAAGGCGCCGACGACCGGTGCCACCCCGTCCGGCACCGGCTCCGCCGACCCCGCGCCGACCTCCACCTCCACCGGCCTCGAACCGCGCCTCCTCGACGACCTCGGCGACATCGCGTACCTCGACGACACCCTCGGCAAGGTCGGCGCGAACGGCCACCAGCGCGCCGTCAGCGTGGTCTTCCGCACATCCAACGTCATCGTGACCATCTCCTACCGGGAGCAGACCACCGGTTCCACCGAGGCCCCCGACAGCACGGAACTGCAGGAAAAGGCCCGGAACCTGGCCCGGCTGCTCGCCGAGCGCCTGGAGGAGTAGCCGTCCGGCTCCACCGCGTGAGCGGTCGGCGACCACGTAACGTGTCGGCGTACCCGTGACCGTCCCCCATGGCCACGGCCATGGCCGACCCCCACCGGACCGCCGGCCGGACCGTACGACAAGCGACTGAAGGAACCATGCAGCGATCAGCTCCGCGACTCTCCCGCATACTCGCCTGCGCCGCCGTCCCGGTGATGCTCGTCGCCGCCGGCTGCTCCTCCGACTCCGGTGGCTCCGGCACGGGCAAGGGCCAGGACAAGACGTCCGCCTCCTCCTCCGCGACCCCGTCGCCGAAGCAGTCGACGAAGACGGTCGAGCCCGCGAAGTTCGCGAAGCTGCCCGACGTCTGCAAGTCGATCTCCGCCAAGACCACGGCCTCCCTGGTCCCCAAGGCGAAGACCAAGAACGGCACGCCGATCGCGTCCAGCGACCTGGCCAGCCGCGGCGGCTGCTCGTGGAACGGCCTGGAGGACAAGGGCGTGCACGGCTCGCACTACCGCTGGCTCGACGTGTCGTTCTACCGGTACGAGTCGGACGCCTCGCTCGGCAGTGGCCAGGAGCGCGCCCAGGAGAACCTGGCGAAGGAGGTCGCGAAGGTCCAGGAGACCCCCGGCGCCAAGAAGCTCCGCACGACGACGGCCGCGGGTGTCGGCGACGAGGCGCAGGCCGTCTCCTACCAGCTGCGCAAGACGGACGAGGACTTCGTCTACACCTCGGTCGTGGCGCGTACGGGCAACGTGCTGGTCCTCCTCTCGTTCAACGGCGCCGGATACGCGGGTGCCATCGGGCCGACGGACAAGCAGGTCATGGACGGTGCCGTGAAGGCGGCCAAGGAAGCCGTCGCGGCCGTCGCGGCGGCGAACAAGTAGTCACAGACCGGCGCAGAGCGGCACATTAAAGCGGAGCCCGTCCCTCCCCCGGGGGCCGGGTTTCGCGCGCATGTGCCACTCTGTGCGCGCCGGATGTCGTTTGACGGGAGGGATCGCGGGTGGCCGCGATGCAGCTGACACGCACACACCGAATACTCATCGGCCTCGTCATCGCCGGTGCGCTGATCATCGCGGGGATCGGTTTCGCGGGCTCGTACGCCGCCGTGCGCGAGCTCGCGCTGCAGAAGGGCTTCGGCACCTTCTCGTACTTCTTCCCCATCGGCATCGACGCGGGCATCTGTGTGCTGCTCGCCCTCGACCTGCTGCTGACCTGGCTGCGGATCCCGTTCCCGCTGCTGCGTCAGACCGCCTGGGTGCTGACGGCGGCGACGATCGCGTTCAACGGCGCGGCCGCCTGGCCGGACCCGCTGGGCGTCGGCATGCACGCGGTGATCCCGGTCCTGTTCGTCGTGGCGGTCGAGGCCGCCCGGCACGCGGTGGGCCGGATCGCGGACATCACGGCCGACAAGCACATGGAGGGCGTGCGCATCACCCGCTGGCTGCTGTCGCCGGTGCCCACCTTCCGGCTCTGGCGCCGCATGAAGCTCTGGGAGCTCCGCTCGTACGAGCAGGTCATCAAGCTGGAGCAGGAGCGGCTGATCTACCAGGCCCGCCTCCAGGCCCGCTACGGCCGCAGCTGGCGCCGCAAGGCCCCGGTCGAGGCCCTCATGCCCCTCCGGCTCGCCCGCTACGGCGTCCCGCTGGCCGAAACCGCCCCCGCCGGCCTCGCCGCGGCGGGCATCGAGCCCGCTGTGCTGCCCCCGCAGCCCCAGCCGGTGGCGCCGGCCCACGCCGAGCTGCCCGCCCCGTCCCAGCCGGTGGCGGCGGTCCCGCAGGCCGCCGTGCCGCAGCAGCTGCCGCACCCCGGGCTTCCGCAGCCCGGGCTCCCGCAGCCCGGGCTCCCGCACCCCGGGCTCCCGCCCGCTGAGGGGCAGCCGGTGCCCGTGAACCACGACAGCCCGTGGTTCGACACGCAGCAGGTCACCAGCGAGACGTACGAGGGCACGTACAACCCGCAGATCGTCGAGGGCCTGGAGCCCATGCCGGTCCCGGTCCCGCAGGGGCCGGAGGACGTGCCGCCGCCGGGTCCCGAGGAGTTCGTCGAGTACCCGGAGTACGTCGAGGAGCAGCCGCAGGAGCCGCGGGACGACGAGTTCGAGGACGTCGTCTACAAGGTCCTGGAGACGTTCGTGATCGAGTACGGCCAGGCCCCGAGCGAGGCCGAGCTGGCGCAGCTGGTGGCCGAGCAGTACGGCCTCCAGGAGTTCCCCCCGTCCGACATCGACCTGCTGCGGCGGGCCGTGCCGAGGGCGGAGGAGCGGGTGCAGCAGGCGAGGGCCGACGTCGACATCCCGTAGACCGCTGAGGTACGTGAAGAGGGCCGCTCCCCGGATTCCGGGG